>JANQFM010001100.1 GCA_028277865.1 Acidobacteriota bacterium | reverse complement strand
GAGGAGGCATCTGAAGCGGAAGAATGAAAGGCTGGCACCAGCTCGGAATATTGATCGGCTTGACTGCGTTGGCCTACGCCAATTCGTTCCCAGGCGCATTTCACTACGATGACTACCCCGAACTGGTCGGCAATCCACAGATCACCCAGCAGGCTTTCCAATACAGTTGGTTCCTGGACCACTTTGGCGGGCGCCCCTTGACGCTCTGGACCTTTCATTGGAACTACCGGCTCTTTAGGGAAGACCCTCTCGGATACCACTCCATCAGCTTCCTGCTTCACCTGCTGGCGGTTTGCGGGGTCTTCTTGGTGGTCAGGGACGTCCTCCCTGAGCGATTTTTCAGCAATAGCCCTGAGACCGCCCCCATGCAACAGCTGCCTTTTTGGGCCGGCCTGATTTTTGCCCTGCACCCTTTGCAGACACAGGCAGTCAACTACATCTGGTCTCGTTCGGTTCTGTTGATGGCCGTATTCTCTTTGGCTTCCTTGCTGGCAGTGCGCCGTCGCCCCTGGCTGGCTTTGGCGCTGGTGCAGCTGGCGGTTTGGAGCCGCACCGAAGCAGTGCTGCTCTTTGGGCTGCTGATCGTTCTCGATCGCCGACGATGGAAAGCGCCGACACTGCTGGCAGTCGGCAATCTGGGCGCATTCGCCCTGTCGCTGGTCCGCTATGCCCCGGCGGAAGTGGGCTGGAATCACAGCGACCAATTGGCTTTTTACCTGGCTCAGCCGGTCGTCGCTGTCCAATACCTCCGCATGATGCTCTGGCCCTCCGGGCTGAATATCGACCATCATGTGTTGGCACCCTCCCTGCTTGAGTCGGTTGCTGCCTCAGCACTGCTGGCGGCGGCGGGACTGTGTTGCTGGCGCCTTCGCCGCAGTTATCCGATTGCCGTTCTGGGGATTGCCTGGGCTTGTGCCTGGCTGGCCCCTTCTCTTCTGGTCCCCAATACGGACTGGCTCAACGAGAGCCGGACGTACCTGGCCATGGCCGGATTTGCCTTGACTCTCGGATGGGCTTTGTCGTCATTGACGACCCTGAAGCGGAAGGCTCTGCTGACGGTCACAGCCGCATCAGCAGTCTCTTTGGCGATGATTCCGTTGACGCTGCACCGCAATCATCTCTGGCAGGACGATGTCCGGCTATTTCAGGATGCCGCCTCCAAGAGCCCCGACAAGGCTCGGGTCCGCTACAATCTGGGATCGGCGCTGGCTCGGGCCGGGCGTGTCGCAGAGGCGGAAGCTGAGTTCCGGCAAGCGCTGCGGCTGCGGCCTTCGGATGACCTGCATCATTCGGCGCTGGGTTATTGCGCCGAGATGCAGCAGCGTTGGTACGAGGCCCGTCGGCATTACGAGAAGGCTCTGCAATTGAACCCCGCCAACCAGCCTGCATTGGATGGCCTGGATCGGTTAGCATTTGAGACTGAGGAAAAGCTGTGAAATATTCCAATCAGACCAATTTCGTCCTGATGGCTGCTGCCTTGGCCTTTTCGATTTACGTCTTTTCTGAGACCTTCATGAACAGCGGGCCTCCTGCGGACCTGGCTCAGCCGGCCTCCGTCACCCCCGCAAGCCGTCTGGACGCAGGGGCTTCCGATCCCGAGGCTGGCGTCCCGGTCGGGGGGGAGGCGCCGCAAGAGAGATCGGGAACCTCTGCGACCGATTCACAGCAGCGCCCCGCAAGCGTTGGGGGCCAACAAGCGCCGCCGCGCGGCCAACCTGCCAGCCTGCCGGCAGCTGGCCGGAACCGTTCCAGGTCTGCAGGCGACCGCCTGCGTCCCGCTTCACGGCCCGATCGATCTGCTCCCGGGCTCGATGCCGATGCTTCGGGTGCTAAGCTTCCCACGGGCAGCATCATCCCCACCCGAACACCGTCCAGAACGCCGTCCGCCCGTCGGCCCGCCACCCCGCCCCCCAGTGTGGGATCGGTGCAGGACCGAAGGCCTCTTCCGCTGCGGGACCGAGGGGGCAGCAAGCGCCGGGCGGACCCGGATTCGCCTCCGCCCAGAGGGTCCAGGCAGTGAGGCCAGGCTCAGAAAATGCTGTAGGCTGTAGGCTGTGGTTCCCGAGGACGAGGAAAGGCTTCTGGATTCTCTTTCCCATTCCCAACCGCGAACTGCAAACTACTGCCCACCGCCTTCCGAGAATCCCACCGCGGCGACCACCGGGATGTCTGCCATCGTCCTCAGTCCCGGTGCAGCAGCCGCCACCAGCGGGACGGCATTGGCGGTGATGGCGCAGGTCCCCACGTCTCCGTTGACTCCTCCTGGAATCACCATTTCAAAGCTGGGATTGCCGGTGATTCGGATGAAATCGGCTGGATCCCTCTGACCGATGGCAGCCCTGAACTCCAGGCTCAGCACTTCTTTTTCCCCTCGAAAGCCTCTCCCCGTTTGAAGAACTCCCAGTGCCCGGCCTGCTTCAATAATCAGCTTGCCGGATCGGGTTCGTTCCTTGGCCAGGATCGGTTCGACGACATCTTCGGTTCGGTCGAGAGTCCAGCCCAATCGAGTGGCGATCATGTGCATCGACTCTGTAAGGCCCACATGGCGCAAAGTGCCGTCCTGTACACGTTTTTCGAACTGCTGAAGGCTCAAACCCGCTCCGATCTTGCGCTGGAAAGGCTGCCGGCGCTGGGAAGCGTCTTGGATGCGCTTGACCGCAATCTGATGCACCTGGCGGCACACGCCGGTCAGGGCAAGGGGCAGCAAGTCCATCGAGAAGCCGGGATTAATGCCTGTGCCCAGGACGGAAACACTGTTCTCCTTTGCCATTTGGTCGATTTCGCGGCTGAGGTCGGGCTGGGTGAGCCAGGGATAGGAAAGCTCCTCGCAGGTGGAAAGAACGTTCAATCCGGCACGAAGGCAGTCCATGAGGAGAGGCTGCATTGCCCGCAAGGAGGAAACTGTGGTGAGAATGGCGACCTGGGCGCCGCTTTCCGAAAGCACCCATCCCAGATTGTCGGATATGGGAACTCGCGGCGCCTGAGGCATCCCGGAAGGGACTGCGAGTTCCTGTCCCGCTTTTTCCGGATCTGCATCCACTGCCGCGACGATTTCGACTTGGCCCCGTTCGGCCAGCAGCTTCGATACTTCGACTCCGATCGGACCCAGGCCCACTTGTATGACTCGAATTTTTTCCTGCATAGGCGTGGGTATTCTGGGCGGTTTGTGCGTCGTTGTCCAGGGGGGAAAGAAGGCCCGCGAAAGACACGGAAAAGGATGGGCAGAAAAGGGTGCCAAGCCCAGTATTTATCCCTTTATCTTGCTTGCCATGCCCATCCTATCAGGGTCATTTGATCTTCTTTTTCCGTCTCTTTCCGCACCACTGCGCTTGTGCGTGAAATCTCTTGTACAATCCCCCGCGATGACACCGACCAAGAGGCTCGTCGTACTGATCATCCGGGATGGATGGGGCCACAATCCCCACCCGCAATGGAACCATGCCAACGCTGTCCACCTGGCGCAGACTCCGGTCAACGACCGTCTGATGGCCGAGTATCCCACCATCCAAATCCACACCTCCGGAGAGGACGTGGGGCTGCCCGCAGGAGTGATGGGGAACAGCGAGGTGGGGCACCAAAACATCGGTGCCGGACGCATCGTCAATCAGGAAGTCATGCGCATCACGCGGGCCATCCGCCAAGGAAGTTTCTTCGAGAGGCCCAACCTGACGGGTGCCTTTGAGCATGCCCGCAGAACAGGAGGTTCGGTCCACCTGATGGGGCTGGTTTCCGACGGGCGGGTCCACAGCGACCTGGAGCATGCCCTGGCCGTCGTCGACCTGTGCCGGAAGCTCGACTTTGATGGGCAGCGCTTTTTCCTGCATGCCTTCACAGACGGCCGGGACACCTCTCCAAACAGCGGATTGGGTTTCGCCCGCCAAGTGGAGGACCATCTGGGCAAGACGGGAATCGGGCGCATTGCCAGCATCATCGGGCGCTATTACGCCATGGACCGCGACCACCGATGGGATCGCGTCGAGGCCGCCTACCGGCTGCTCACCCAAGGGTCCGGCGCAATCTTTGCCAGCGCAGAAGCGGCCATCCGGCACTACTACGCGCATCCCAGCGAACCCAGCCGCAAAGGCGATGAGTTCATCACTCCTTGCAGCATCGCTTCAGGCGGGCTAATCGATCCGGCCCAGTGCATCGGCAGTGGCGATTCCGTGATTTTCTTCAACTACCGAGGCGACCGCCCGCGTGAATTGAGCAAGGCCTTCGTGCTTGCAGACGAGCAGTGGAAAGCGGTGCAAGGCGGCGGCTTCGACCGGGGCGAAAGGATCTCTGACCTTTTTTACGCCACCATGACGGGATATGAAAAAGGCTTGCCGGTGCGGGTGATCTTCGACAAGCCCCGCCGGATGACGAATATCCTGGGCGCCTACCTGAGCCAAAAAGGGCTGCGCCAGTTCCGCTGCGCCGAGACGGAGAAGTACCCCCACGTGACCTTTTTTTTCAACGATTACCGCGACGAGCCATTCCCGGGCGAGGATCGCCGGATCATCCCCTCTCCCCGCGACGTTTCCACCTATGACCTGAAGCCCGAAATGTCGGCCGATCCGGTGACTGAAGAGGTGCTGGGCCGCATTGCCTCGGGAGTCTACGACCTGGTGGTGCTCAACTATGCCAACGGCGACATGGTGGGCCACACAGGTTCACTGCCGGCGGCGATCCAAGCCGTCGAAGCGGTGGACCGCTGTGTGGGCAGGGTCGTCGATGCCGCCCTTAGGCAAGGCGGAGCGGTCGTCGTCACGGCAGATCACGGCAACTGTGAACAAATGATCGATCCCGAAACAGGAGGCCCTCACACGGCTCACACGACATACGACGTCGACCTGATTGTGGCGGACGAAGGATCCAAGGGCCTGCGGATGCGTCCCGGGGGCCGCCTGGCCGACATCGCTCCCACTCTGCTGGACTTGATGGGGATCGAAAAGCCCCAAGAGATGTCCGGGGAATCGCTGTTCAAAGGGGATTGACAGGTGTTGCCCACCGAAGCGAAATCATCACAGCAATCTCAATACTGCCAAGAAGAACCACTCTGCTCAGATTCCTTACGCTTCCTCAGCCCTCAGCCGACGGAGAAGACGGTCGAGTGCTAGCTGATAAGCCTTTGAATTCCTCCAATTCCTGAAGTCAGCGATAGGCCGATTGCGAAGCCAAGCCGCCCATGGCTCTGCGCATTCCATCACATCGTCATCCAGGCAGACAGGGAGGATGGTGGCGAACGCTCGTTCGTCTTCAAGCGCTGTGCTCATTTCTTTCTTGACCCAATTGCTGGAAATGGATTTAGCGGAAACGATCACCAGCAAATTGGCGTGAAGGTGGATCGATTCCCAGAGGCGCTCGATCCCTTCTTCTTCTTCGGGGGCAAACCAGCAGCGAATGAGGTTGGCTCGAAGGTCGGAGTGCAGGCGCAAGGCGAATCTCCTGTCGACGCTGCTGCAAGTAATCAGGACAGAGAGGCTTTTGTGGGCCGGAAGGCCTGCCGCTCTGTTTTCAATGACTGACGGAGCATCGATTGCCCGGCTCTTGAAATCGGATCCGGAGTCATCCATGCGCCACAACAGGATCGGCGGGACAAAAAGGCTCAATCCAAAAGCAATTGGGTAAACCACCGCCTGCGGTGCCCCTGCGGTCAGCAACCCGGCCCCGATCAGGACACAGAAGAAGAAATAGACTCCGATGATTCGAAATCTCCAGCCGGCCCAATTGAGTTCAGAAGCCGTTGCCATGTTCCCTTTCCCGCTTGTGGATTTCAATTATATCCCAGACCAAGAGGCCCATGAGGACGCCGTAGGCCACAACTGTGCCAATCGAGTGAATATGAACAAAGTACTCTCCGGGCCAACCCCCTATTGGTGCCAGGCTCGTCAATTTCTTGAAAAACCACAACAGCAGCCAGAGGGTCGCTGCGATCAGGAAATCCGAAGCAAAACGGACAATGTAGGGTCGAACCCTGGCTCCGATGGCTGAAAGAATCGAAATGTGGCGGCTGCTGTTCGCTTGCACCTGTGAAACTGATCTCCTGCTCGAAGTTGATGTGCCAACCATAAGATATTGCGGTGAGCCAGAGGCGTCAATGGCGAACCCAAGTTCGGCACTCAGGGCAAGACTGGCTAAGGATGGCCCGAAAACAGCAGGCGATATTTTTGAGCAAGGCCTAATTCATTCCGGCCCTTAAATCGTGCAGCATTTTGCGCAGGTTTTCCTCGCTACGAGCCAGAGCGGACGACCTGCTGTGCCGCCATTTTTTCCGCTCAGGATATCCTGCGGCACTCTGCTCCAGCAGATGACGGGCGAAGCTTCCATCTTGGATCTGTTGCAGAACATTCCCGATCCTCAGGCGCAGTTCGGCCTCGGATGCGGGTGAACTCTCCCAGTGATGGGCGATTCCGGCCAGGCAGGCCGGGGAGGCGTGGCTGTCGAGCATGTCGAAAAGTCCCTCCTGGGCGGCGGTCAGAAGCACTTGCCCGATCTCTCCTGAGCCGTGCAGTTCCATCAGCGCCGCCTCCGCAGGGTATCCGGCAGCGGTCAAGGCTTCGAAGGCGACTTCGAGGGTGCGAAAGATGACCGGATAAGTGAAGTGCTCCGAGAAGTGATCCAGCTCGGTCTCCATGGCGGCGCTGACCTCGATGGCGGCGCAGCGGGTGATGCCCAGCGCCTGGGCCAAGCCGAGCAGGCGCGTCCAGCCTCGTCCGGACGCGTCCTGCTCCACAGAGACGAAGGCGGGGACGCCCCAGCCGACCAGATAGCGCTGACGCAGGTACTGGCCGGGCATACGCGGCGCCAGCAATAAGACGTCCACTTCCGGAGGAGGTGCGACCAAGCCGTAGCGCAGCGCGAACCCGTGGGCAAAGACCACCCCCTTGCCCGCTGCCAGCCCTGTTGCCACCTGGCGGGGAAAAAGCTCGGGTTGCACTTCGTCCGGCAAGAGCAGAATCGAGATGCTGCAGCGCCGTACGGCTTCCGCCAAGCCAAACACTCCGAACCCGTCATCAACAGCCCGTTGCCGGTACTCGTCATCCCGATTGCCCACCAATACATCCACGCCGCTGTCGCGAAGGTTGCAGGCCTGGGCACACCCCTGAATGCCGTACCCCAGCACCGCCACCTTCTCCCCTTTCAGCGCCCCCGGCGGCACATCCGCCTCATGAAAAACCCGGCTCTTCATTCTTTCTTCCTCTCCTCCCTCTCTCTGCGCCTCTGCGCCTTGGCGTGAATCTCCTCCGCCCCCAACCACTCCTCGATCACCTCGCGGGAATGCTCTCCCAGCCGCGGCGGCGCCCTCCGAATCCGCATCTGAGCCTCCGAAAGGCGCAGCGGCGAACCCACCGTGTGCAACCCGTCAATCTCCTTCACCAAACCTCGACTGCGGACTTGAGGGTCATCCAGGATCTCGGGAAGGCTGTTGATGGGCCCTGCCGGAATTCCTGCCTGCGACAGCAACTTCATCCACACCGATTTGGGCTTTTTCTCGAATGCTTGCTGAAGTCTGGGAATCAGTTCCCGGCGATTTTCGGAACGGGCGGGATTGGTGGCGAATTTCTCGTCCTTCGCCAACTCAGGACAGCCGATCGTCCGGCACAGGGCTGTGAATTGACGGTCATTGCCCACCGCCACCACAAACTCGCCGTCGCGAGTGCGGAAGGTCTGATAAGGGACAATGTTGGGGTGCTGCCTGCCATGACGGCGGGGAGGCTTTCCAGAGGCCAGGTAGTTGCTGGCCACGTTGACCAAGGCGGCAATCTGGCAGTCGAGGAGGGAAATGTCGATTTGTTGCCCTCGACCGGTTTTTTCGGCCTGCCGCAAGGCCGCCAGGATGGCGGTCGAGGCGTTCAGTCCGGCAAGGACGTCGGAAATGGCCACCCCCATTTTGCTGGCCTCGCCCTCGACAGGGCCGGTGATCGACATCAGCCCGCTCATGGCCTGGATCAGGTAGTCGTATCCGGGACGACCCCGATAGGGCCCGTCTTGCCCAAATCCGGTGATGCTGCAATAAACCAGCCCGGGGTTGACCTTCCTCAGTTGAGGCCAGGAAAGACCCAACTCGCCGACCTTGCCGGATAGGAAGTTCTCCACCAGGATATGGCTGCGGGCTGCCAGGCGGCGTGCCGTCTCCCGCCCCGCATCGGTTTTCAAATCCAGCGCCAGGCTGCGCTTGTTGCGGTTGACGCACCAGAAGTAGGCCGAGCGGCCCTCTTGAGGCTGTCCTGCCCAAGGAGGCCCCCACTGCCTGGATTCATCGCCCCGTTTGGGCTCCTCGACCTTCACCACGTCGGCCCCCAAATCGGCCAGCATCATGGTGCAAAACGGACCCGCCAGAACGCGCGAAATATCGAGCACCCTGACTCCCTCAAGGGGCAATGCATGGCTTGTCACGCTCATGACCCGACAGCATAGCTTATTCAGTTAATAGTCAGGCTGAGAGGTTGAGCAAATTCCCCAGCCTATTGAGCCAAAGGGTCTTGATTTAATAAGCCTTCATTCTTCTGTATTTCTCGGAATCTCCACCCAGTTCCGCTGGGCGGGCCCCATTGCTGCGGACTCAACGGGTGCGCAACCCTGAATCCTGGCAAACGCCACCGCCGGGCTCGCCCCGGCGGAGCGGATGATTGACAGCTAGCACGGCGGTGCCCTCGCATCTCTTCCCGCGCCTGCACGCCCCAGCACCCAGGGCGGCGTGCCGTCCTGGGTGCTGGGGCGTGCAGGCACTTATCTATTGCTCCGTCGGTGCTAGCTGCTCAATCATGGGCTCCGCCGGGGCGGGCCCGGCGGTGGCCCAAACCTTTGTGCAAGCCTGCTCCGCCTTAACCCATTTTTCTCACGGGTTTTCTACTGCGGGCTAAAACTGATGTGCTCGGTAGGTTTTCACATCGTTGGTACCCCGGAAATCATGCGCTTCCACGTAAGGCAGGCGGGATCCGCAGCCGGTATTCGCAGGAGGCGGGGTCACAT
>JANQFM010000904.1 GCA_028277865.1 Acidobacteriota bacterium | reverse complement strand
CCGAGCGCAACGCAGCCAGGGCGGATGTTTGCGGCTCCGCAGTAGACAACCCGTGAGAAATCCGGGCTAGGTGCGGCCGCTTCCATTTGCCGATTCGTTTTCCGTGTTGCGCCGCCTGAAAATGGATCCTTTCGACCAACGCAGCGGAGGCCTCGATTGCGACCTGCTCCTCAACCCGTTCTGTACATCATGAGCGCCGGCCGCAGCGGTTCCACGATCTTGGATATCGTGCTCAGCAACCATCCCGGACTCGAGGGTGTGGGGGAGTTGATCAACCTGCCCGAGAAAGGGTGGTTGAAGGCGGAGTACTGCAGCTGCGGCCGCAGGGTCCCCGATTGCTCCTTCTGGCGCCGGGTGGGGCAGAATTGGGGAGGCAATGGCAAGGTGGGCGTGAAACGCTATCTGGAATTGCAGCGATCCTTCATGCGCTACCGCCACTGCCCCCGCCTTTGGCGCCAACGCTCTGGTCCGTCCGACGAATTCCGGGAATACTCTCGTCGCACCGGCGAGCTCTACCGCGCTATCCGAGAGGCAGGATCCAGCAGGATGATCGTCGACTCCTCCAAAAACCCGGTGCGGGCTTTGGCATTGTCGATGATGCCGGAAATCGACTTTTATCTTCTGCATCTGGTGCGCGACTGCCGGGGAGTAGCTTGGTCGGAAAAGAAGTCCTTCAATAAGGACGAACAGGCCGGCCTGGAATCCGATATGCCGGGCCGCCCGGCCTGGCAGACCGCCCGTGCCTGGACTGCCGTCAACCTGTTCTGCGGCTGGGTGAAGCGCCGCCTTCCCGCTGAAAGGACAATGCGCCTGCGCTACGAGGACCTCGTGGCAAAGCCCCGCGAAAGCCTTTCGCGCATCGCCGATTGGATCGGTCTCGACTTCGGCCAACTGATGCCGGGCATCGATGCAGGTCAGGAACTGCACAAGGGCCACACAGTGGCTGGAAACCGCCTGCGGATGCAAAAGCGATTGCGCCTGAAAGCCGACATCGAATGGCAACGGAAGCTGCCCTCCAGAGACCGCCTGATCATCTGGGCCGGGGCCGGCTGGTTGATGAAAGCTTATGGCTATACAAAGTAACCCGATCCACGCCCGGAGCGGCGGTCAGGGAACAGCGGCCCCAGGGCTGCGAAAGCAGTGGAAGCCCCCTCGGAGGGAGGCAGGCCCTTTGAAGGTCTATCACGCCTCTCGCAGGCTCTACTCTTGGATCATTCTCTGGGTGATCAGCCAGCTCTTTTTTTTCGACCTCATCGAGCCCACTGCCATTTGGGGCCTGCTGGGAGGCCGGACACCCTTGCGATTGATCTTCGTGATGCTGGTGGTGGCCTTTTGCCTTCGCCTGACCAGCGGCACTGTCAAAAGGCAGCCGATGGATGCCATCGTCTGGCTGATGATCATCTTCACTGCTGTCAGCACCGTCTCCTGGTTCCTTGCCGATCCGGACGCCGGCCAGGAAAACCTGAAATGGCTGACCACCCTGCTGAACCTGACCGTCTTTCCCTTTACGGCCTACTATATCGTCAAGAACTTGCCCTATGACCGACGCCTCGTGCGCAAGTTCGTGGCCTTTCTTTGTTTGCTGGGCATCTATCTCGCTATCACAGGCATTGCAGAGCACTACCGCGTTTGGCTGCTGGTCTGGCCCGGCTACATCCTCGATCCCGATTTCGGCACCCATTGGGGACGAGCACGGGGACCTTTCGGAAGTTCAGTCACCATGGGACGGTTGCTCACCTTCACCATCTTGAGCATGTTGATGATGGTGACAGTATGGCATGGGGCGCGCAAAAAAGTGCTCTACATGGCCATTGTTTTGGGGATTGCGGCTATTTACTTTACCTACACTCGCGGTCCCTGGCTAGGATTCTTCATGGCCTTGGTGGTGGTAGCCGGATTGGGGAGCCACCATCTGCGCCGCCGCTCGCTGCTGGTCTTTTTCCTGATTGCCCTCGGAGCCTTATCGGGTATAGGCAGCAAGTTTTCCATCTTCGGCGACGACACCTTGTTCTCCCGCCGACAGAAGACCGTCGACGGGCGGCTGGTCAATTGGATCACTTCGGGCAAAATGTTCCTGAGCAATCCCATCACCGGAATCGGATACGGCCGCTATGAAGAGGAATGGGGAAGATACTTCAAGGATGTCAAGGGACTGGAGTTTGGAGGATTCGACGGCAACCATAACGCCTTTTTGGCCATCCTGTCCGAAACGGGGCTGCTGGGCTTTCTCCCCTACGCCCTGATGATGGGATTGTTGATGTTGCAGTGCTGGAGGGTCTACCGGCGGATCCGCGCCGATTGCCTCGAAAAGAAGCTCGTCATTTTAGTATTTGGATCGGCCGCTTCTTATCTGGCTACCTCTTTGTTCTCAGATGTACGCTTTCACCCCATGCCCAGCACCATCCTCTTTGTCCTTTTCGGCATCGTAGCCAGCCTGAAAATCCGTCTGGACAGTGGGGGCGATGAATTCCTGCACGAAGACAAAGAAGCGCAAGGGGGCGTCCGCTCTCGAACAGCCTGGAGAAAACCATCCGTGTCGCCCCGAATCAGGCCGGGCTTCGCCTCGGACGAAGGCCTGGGATAGAAAGGGAAGGGCATGCATTCGGTTAACCCGTGGGAGGAATCGAGTAGCTTCTCAGGGCCGCCGTCGGGCCTGCCCCGGCGGAGCCAAGACTGGAAAGCTAGAATCGGTGAACCAGAGAATAGCGCATCCCCTCCCGTCCTTCGGGGCGCCATGCCGCCCCGAAGGAGGGGAGGGGATGCGCAGAGAGTGCGATGAGGCTGCTGGCTCGCGGCCTAGACATTCAGTCATTCGC
>JANQFM010000828.1 GCA_028277865.1 Acidobacteriota bacterium | reverse complement strand
ACCCAAGGAAATACCCAATAGGCCCAGCGTGAGGATCAAGGCGATTCGAATTCGAGAAGGCATGGAGGGGGCAGTTGTCAGTTGTCAGTTGTCAGTTGTCAGGGCAGAGCCGGGAAGGATAAGACCTTCTGCCTCTCTCTGCGCCTCTGCGTAAAATCCTCAGCCGGCACCCATGATGCTTTGGCGCAGCTTGAGGCGTCGCTGCCGGTGCTGCTCGGGGCTTTCGAAGCGGATGCCGCTGCTCAGGAAGGCCTCTCCCTCTTCGGCAGTGGGAAAGTCCTCCCACACGCTTTCGATGAGCAGCCGGAAAAGAGCTTGCCCCTGAACCACCTCCAGCCGGCCCGCCCGGGCCTTGAGGTAGTAGACGAAATCGCGCTGGACGAAAATCAGGGTGGAAGGGGGGCGGCGCTCCAGATTGGCAGCGCTGCGGCTGCCCGAAGCGATGAAAAAGTGCAGCACGCCTTTTCGGAGAAACAGCTCGAAATAAGAGATCAGCGCCACATGCGGAAATCCCCTCGAATCGGTGCTGATCAAGGGCACAGCGTTGAGCCGGGGCGATGCACTCTCCAGAGCAGCCTTCAAATCCTGCGGCAATTGAGTCCCTAAATACTTCGACATGGAAGTTCTATTCTACTCTCCCAGAACAGACTGGGGAGTTTTCGCGCAAAGCCGCAAAGAGCGCAAAGTTAAAAAAAGGAATGGATTACTGGAACCGAAAAGCGCCTTCTTTTCTGGTCTTTGCGACTTTGCGCGAGATCCCCTCATCCTCCTCTCCAAATTCACGAAACGATACCCGAACGGCGTCCTGTGCTTCTCTTCAAACACCACCCTCCACTCTCCCCAATCGAATTCGGGAAAAAACGTGTCCCCCTCGAATTCCTCCTCCAGCAAGGTCAAGTAGAGCCGTCCTGCAATCCCCATCGTCTGCCGGTAAATCTCCTCGCCCCCGCCGATAAAAGCTTCTTCGTCCCCGGCCTGTTTGGCCATGTGCAAAGCCTTCTCCACCGAACCAGCCACTGCGACTCCGTGCGCTCGAAACTCGGGACGCCGCGTCAGCACGATGATCCTGCGCCCCGGCAGGGGACGCCCGATCGATTCGTAGGTCTTGCGCCCCAAGATGAGGTGATGCCCCATGGTGAGGCGCTTGAAGCGCCTCAGGTCCTCAGGCAGCTTCCAGGGGATCCGGTTGCCGCGTCCGATGACCCGGTTGGCGGCGTAGGCGGCAATGATCGAGACTGTCATGTCTTCAGACGGCGATGGGCGCCTTGATGCGGGGATGAGGGTCGTAGCCCGTCAGCTGAAAATCCTCAAAGCGAAAGTCGACCAAGGAGGTCACCTCGGGATTGAGATTCATTTGCGGCAAGGGGCGCGGCGAACGCGTCAGCTGCAGGCGGGCCTGCTCCATGTGGTTGAGGTAAAGGTGGACGTCCCCCTGGGAATGGATGAATTCCCCCGGCTTCAAATTGCACACCTGGGCCACCATGAGGGTCAGCAGCGCATAGGAGGCGATGTTGAAGGGAACGCCCAGGAAAACGTCGGAGCTGCGTTGGTAAAGCTGGCAGGAAAGCCGTCCTTCGGCGACGTAAAACTGGAACAAGACGTGGCAGGGAGGCAAAGCCATCTCGTCGATCTGAGCCACGTTCCAGGCGCTGACGATGTGGCGCCGCGAGTCGGGGTCGCGCCGGATCTGTTCCACGACTTGCCTGATCTGGTCGTAATGACGGCCGTCGGGTCCGGGCCAGGAGCGCCACTGGTAGCCGTAGATGGGACCCAGTTCACCTCGCTCGTCGGCCCACTCGTTCCAGATGCTGACCTTGTTTTCGGTCAGGTAGCGGATGTTGGATGACCCCTGCAAAAACCAGAGCAGTTCATGGATGATCGACTTGAGGTGAACATGCTTGGTGGTCAGCAACGGGAATCCCTGCCGCAGGTCATAGCGCGCCTGATGCCCGAACACGCTCAGGGTGCCCGTCCCGGTGCGGTCGCCCTTGCGGGCTCCGTGGTCCAGAATGTGCTGAAGAAGATCGAGGTACTGCTTCAAAAGGGCCGGCCTTTCCTCCTGCGACATCAGAGATTCTAGCACCGGCGTCCGACCGAGAGGATCCCGCAACGGCGCAGACGACTGGATCTGTCGCTCGGCCCGAGAAGATTTCACGAAAAAAAGATTTCGCGCAAATTTCGCAAGCTCACTAAGCCGCTTCGCTCGAAGCGTGGGCTTCCCCTTTCTCTGACAGACCCTTGGTTAGCTGCTCACGGATGTGGGCTGGGTGAATTGCCAGGCTGGAAATGGCCATCGAGAACACCTGTTTTCAGGATGCTGCTAAAAGCATTGCCGGCCACAATCGCGTAGCCCTTGGCGTTGGGGTGGCGAAGATCCTCGAAGAAAACTCCTTCGCGCGTCCTTGCTGGATGAGATCGGCAAAAGCCTTGTGATTTTCCACCAGCGGAATCGACCACTTCGCGGCCATGGCCCGGAATTCCGAAAGCGGCGGCGTATCGTAGTTGGGGTAGGTCATCAAGATCGCTCCCGCTCCGGCTTCTTTGGCCTGCTCGATCATCCGGCCCACGTCAGACCTCCAAAGGCGCATAAACGCATCCATTCCGATGTGAGCAACCAGCGGGTCGTTTTCAGGAGGCCATGGGGTGTATCGCGGCTTTCCCTCCAGGTCGCTTCTCATGTTCTCCCAAGCCTGTCCCGAACTGTCGAACAGGTGACGGGCCAAGCGAAAGAGCTTGACATCGTCCGCCCAGCGCCTGAGGCGGAAGGCGTAAGTGCGCCAATGGCCGGGCGGCATGAAGTCTCCCAGATTGCTCTCGGCCAGAGACCAGATGTTGTTGACGCCTGCCATGATGATGACCAGGACGGGCCGCGAAGCGGACAGGTAGTTCGGGAACCTGTGGAGCATCTGCGAAGTATTCTGCCCCGTGTGAGGAGGGATCAGCACCTGAATGCGTTCTGTCTGGTAGTGAGCACGAAGCAACCGTTGCAGTTGCTTGGGATAAGAGTCTTCAATGGGAAGCCACAGCCCCCCGGTGGTGGACTCGCCCAGCGCCAGAATCGCCACAGTCTCCGGCGAGACAGTCGAAGCGTTCCAAAAACGCTTTTGGTAGTAGGATCCGGCAAACCTGAGCAGAACCTCGATCGCCAGCAAAGTGACGGCACACGTCAAAGCGATCTTGAAGGCAAGCTGGAGACGGCGCTTGAGGGTGTCTTTCATGATTTGTCGAAGCCAGATCCTTGAAGGAATTCTATCCAGCAAATCCTCTCCATGAAACATGCGATGCTGAAACGGCACCCGGACTGCCACAATGATGTTCTCGCGGGGCAGAGGCTGCAAGGCAGAAGGCCGTCTTCGATCTTGAGAGTACCCGATCGAGCCGCTAGGGTTTCGATATTCTTCACATTTGAGTCAAATTTGGAGCGCCCGCAACGGGGCCTCTGCCTCTGGAGGGATCCCGATCCTGGCAGCCGAGCGGATCCAGACTCCAGAAGCCCGCAAGATGCGGGCGCTCC
>JANQFM010000795.1 GCA_028277865.1 Acidobacteriota bacterium | reverse complement strand
GCCCAAGGTCGATATGTCCGGCTGGATCGCCCGCTACCGAGCCGACTTTGGGCGCGCGGCCTATGAAGATGACCTCGTGGCCGTCTTCGCCATCAGCCGGCGGCAATAAAGTTCGCGATCCGCAGTCCCAGTCTCCCTTGCAAGCTCCTGACAATGTACTGGCAAGCCCCTGACTCAGGATTGACGGCCCGGTGACCTCCTCTCGGCCTGACCCGGATAGACTCCGAGGGTCAACAACCAATCTTTGGAGGATGCCGATGCGACAGGCCTGTTTCTTTTCTTATTCAAAGTTCTTGGCGGCCCTGGTGGCCCTTTTCGCCTTTTCCCAGGCACCGGCCCAGATCCCCGACAAGTTCACCAACCTGCAGATCCTCGACAAGGACTCCAACCGTGCCCAAGTGGTGGGTCAGATGAGGATGTTCGCCGGCGCTTTGGGCGTGCGCTGCAATCACTGCCATTTGGGAGAGAACGCGGCCACTTTGGAGGGCTTCGACTTCGCTTCGGATGAAAAGGAAGCCAAGAGGATCGCCCGGCTGATGATGAAGATGGTCCAAGATATCAACTCCAATCATTTGGGCGGCATCGGGCGCGCCGAGCACCTCAAGGTGAATTGCGTCAGCTGCCATCGCGGCCTCACCAAGCCTCAGTCGCTGCGCGACGCCATGCTGAAAAAGGTCGACGCCGAGGGCGTGGAGGCGGCTGAAAGACACTACCGTTCCTTGCGTGAGAGCTATTATGGAAGAGCCTCCTACGACTTCGGTGCCGGCACGCTCAACAATGTCTCCGAAACCCTGGCACGGCAAGAAAACGACCTCGACTCCGCCTTGGCCATGATCCGGCTCAATATCGAATTCCACCCCGAAAGCGCCTACAGCCACGTCATCCAGGCCCGGATCCTGATGGCCAAAAACGACCCGGACGGTGCGGTATCCAGCCTCAAGCGGGCAATGGAAATCGAGCCCGGCAATCAGTTCTATGAGGGGATGCTGAAGCGGATTCAAAATCGGCGTCAGCAATGAGGGCGGGGGAGTATCAGGCAAAGCCGCCAAGCCGCAAAGGGGACGCAAAGAAGATACCCCGGCTCTCTCTTCCTGACTACCGGCTCCAGCTAACCGACTCCCTCTTCAGCCTCTCTCCAGCAATGCGATACTATTGCCTTGCATTGACGAAAGGAGAGAAGCGACATGTCGGTTGGAATCAAATACCTGGGACACTCCACATTCTTGATCACCACCCCGGGCGGCAGCAAGCTGCTCATCGATCCCTGGGTGAACGGCAATCCAGCCTGTCCGGAGGCCGACAAAAATCTGGACCGGGTGGACACCTTGCTCATCACCCATAGCCACATGGACCACTTCGCCGACGCTGTCGAAATCGGCAAGCGGCATCAGCCCCAGGTGGCCTGCATCTACGAGATCGCCACTTATCTGGAAACCAAGGGGGTCACGAACCTGCGTCCCATGAACAAGGGAGGCGGACAGGCGGTCAACGACGTCCGGGTCATCATGACCGATGCCCGCCACAGCTCAAGCATCATCGAGGACAACGGCGCCATCTACGACGGCGGCGAGCCAGCCGGCTATGTGGTGCAATTCGAGGGCGGGCTGCGCCTTTACCATGCCGGAGACACCTGCGTCTTCCCCGGCATGAGCATCATCGGCGAACTCTACCAGCCCGACATCTGCCTGCTGCCCATCGGAGACCTGTTCACCATGGGGCCGCTGGAGGCGGCCTATGCCTGCAAGCTGCTGGGCGCCAAAAAGGTCATCCCCATGCACTACGCCACCTTCCCTCTGCTGACCGGTACGCCGGAGGAATTCAGCAAACTGGCTGCCGTGCACGGAACCGAGGTGATTGCGCTCAAGCCGGGTCAGGAGCATATGCTGTGAGGGGGAAGGTTTCGCGCCAAGACGCCAAGATCGCAAAGGGAACAAGGAACCCTCTGGATCCCTCTTTCTCTGAGTCTGCACCTTCTTGGCGTCCTTTGCGTCTTTGCGCGAAACCCTAGCAGCTAGCTGCTGCGCAGGTAATCGTCGGTCTTGTCCAGCCAATCTTGGCGGGGAGGACTGAATACGTCCAAGTCCAGGGTGTCTTCCAGCGCCACCGCCTCGTGGGGCACGTTGGATGGGATGTGCAGGACTTCCCCCGTGCGAACCACCACCTCTTGCGACTTGTCTTCGCCGATGAAGAATTTGAGGGCGCCGTCCAGGATGTAGGTCATCTGCTCGTTGTCGTGATGGTGCAAGGGGACGACGCAGCCCTTGTCCAGGTAGACGTGGGCCAGCATGGCACGCTCGCCGCTGACCAGCCGCCTGTGAAGTTTGTCTTTGAGCTTTTCCTTGGGCAAGTCGTCCCAGCGAACCAGCCGTACACTCGAATCTGAGGCCATGTGAATCACTCCTTTGCTCTGCGTGGTATCCTCATCCCCCCGATCTTAGTTCCCCTTCAAAACCCCAGTCAATTGAACTCGGAGCCAACTCTTTCTTGCGTCCTTCTCTATGCGCCTTCGCGCCTTTGCGTGAAACCCTCCCCTGGCGAGGATTTCCGGCGGGAGCTCGATTCGGCTCTAGGGCAATGCCTGGCCGATGCTAGAATGGGCACCGGATGAATCGTTGGAGAGATTGGTGGGAGCAGGCGCTTCGGGATTTCCGCCACGCAGAGCATTCCACGGATGGTGGCCACTATGAATGGGCGGCCTTTGCAGCTCAGCAGGCCGCCGAGAAGTCGGTCAAAGCCTTGATCCTGAGCTGCAACGGGGAGCCTTGGGGCCATTCCGTCACGGGGCTTTTGGAGGCGCTGCCGCAAGGGTCAAAAGCGCCGGAGAGCCTCATGGAGGCCGCCAACCGCCTGGACAAGCATTATCTCCCGACCCGGTATCCCAATGGATTCCCGGCAGGTTACCCCGGTAAGCTTTACACTGCCGGGGAGGCCAAGGAGGCAATCGCCGATGCGGCACAAATCATCGAGTTCTGCCGGGGCCGTTTACCTGGATAAGAACGCCCGACTGGCCGCCTTGCGCGAAATGGCCCACCGGGCTGCCGAACGGCTTCCAGCCATTCGCAGGATCATCTTGTTCGGATCCCTGGCCTCGGGCATCCCCACGCCGCGCTCGGACGCGGATCTGCTCATTGAAGTCTCGCAAAGCCCTCACCAGCGCCCACGGGACCGGACTCCGGAAATCTTGAAGGCCTTCAGGCCTCTCCCCTGCCCGGTCGATGCCTTCATTTACACTTCCGAAGAGCTGGAAACCGTCCGACAGCAAGGTTCCTCGTTGGTCTCCACTGCCCTCCGAGAGGGAATCGACCTCCTCTGATAATCTCCACGCGTCTGCGTGAATTCCCCTCTGGACAGCCTCGCCGCAATGCCCCACACTCCCACCCATGAAAGCCAAACTGAACCTGTACAGCTCCCGCATTACGCAGCCCCGCTCCCAGGGCGCCTCTCAGGCCATGCTCTACGGCACCGGATTGAGCCGCGAAGACTTGGACAAGCCCCAGGTGGGCATCGCCAGCATGTGGTACGAGGGCAACACCTGCAACATGCACCTGGACGAGCTGGCCGCCCAGGTGAAGGAAGGCGTCCAGGCGGCGGGGATGGTGGGGATGCGCTTTAACACCATCGGAGTCAGCGACGGCATCTCGATGGGGACCGAGGGGATGAGCTATTCGCTGCAGTCGCGCGACCTGATCGCCGACTCCATCGAGACGGTGATGTGCGCCCAGTGGTACGACGCCAACATCTCCATCCCGGGCTGCGACAAGAACATGCCCGGCAGCCTGATCGCCATGGGACGCCTCAACCGCCCCTCGTTGATGATCTACGGGGGAACAATCCGGGCGGGCTGCCTGGACGGTGTACCTCTGGACGTGATCTCGGCTTTCCAGAGCTACGGAGAATACCTCTCCGGGCGAATCAGCGATGAGCAGCGCGAAAGCGTCGTGGCCCATTCCTGCCCCGGCGCCGGCGCCTGCGGAGGGATGTACACAGCCAACACGATGGCCACAGCCATCGAAGCCCTGGGCATGAGCTTGCCCTACAGCTCCTCGACGCCTGCGGACGACCCCGCCAAGCTGCAGGAATGCTTTCAAGCGGGCGCGGCCATCAGGCGGCTCATGGAGGAGAATCTCCGCCCCCGCGACATCCTGACCCGGCAGGCTTTCGAAAACGCCATGGTGATCGTCACAGCTTTGGGGGGCTCCACAAACGCCGTGCTGCATCTGATTGCCATGGCCCGGGCCGTGGGGGTTTCCCTCACTCTGGACGACTTTCAGTCGGTGAGCGACCGGACCCCCTACCTGGCCGACCTCAAACCCAGCGGACGCCATGTCATGGAAGACCTGCACAAAGTCGGCGGCACCCCGGCAGTCATGAAGTACCTGCTTGCTGAAGGGCTTGTGGATGGAAGCTGTACGACCGTGACAGGCCGGACGGTGGCCGAAAACCTGAAATCCCTGCCCGATCTGAGCGAGGGGCAGCAGATCATCCGGCCTTTGGACTACCCGTTCAAGAAGACAGGCCACCTGCAGATTCTTTACGGCAGCCTCTCGCCGCAGGGGGCGGTGGCCAAGATCACAGGCAAAGAGGGCGAATCCTTCAGCGGCCCGGCAATTTGCTTCGATTCGGAAGAGAAAATGCTGGCGGCACTGCAGCGGAAGGAGATTCAAAAAGGCCAGGTGGTCGTCATCCGCTACGAAGGCCCCAAGGGAGGGCCCGGCATGCCCGAGATGCTGACTCCCACTTCGGCTTTGGTGGGCGCCGGGCTGGGCAAGGAGGTGGCGCTTGTCACCGACGGGCGCTTTTCAGGAGGATCGCACGGATTCATCGTGGGGCACGTCACGCCCGAGGCTCAGGAAGGGGGTCCGCTGGCCTTGCTCGAAAATGGAGACCGCGTCACCATCGATGCTAGGCGGAATAGGATTGAGGCGGATGTTTCGGAGCAGGAGTGGCAGCGGCGCCGAACACGCTGGGTGATGCCGCCCTACAAGGCGGAGCGGGGGACGCTCTACAAGTACATTCGCTGCGTCCGCCCGGCCTCGCTGGGGTGCGTGACGGATGAGTGAGAGGGAGAGGAGGGGAGGGGAGAAACCGCAGAGAGCGCAGAGAGAAGACGCGGAGGGCGCTGAGGCTTCGGGAATCGAGGGAGTCAGGCTCAGGATTCAATGATTTCTGACTGCCAACTGCCAACTGCCAACTGCCAACTGCCAACTGCCAACTGCCAACTGGCTGTTGAAGAATACGGCAACCCTAGCGGGCTAGCGAGGCAGCGCCTCAGACAGACCGACCGCAGAGGGATTTCGGGTTCCAGGTTCCGGGTTCCGGGTTTTCGGGATTCGGACTCTGGATTCCGGAACCTGGAGCCCGGAACCCGAAACCCCTGACCGCCGCCGCACCCCTCGCAGCCAAATCTGACTCAATCGTGAAGAACCCTGAAACCCTAGCGGCCTAGTGAGGCTTTTTGCTGCGCAGGCGGATCAGCACTTCCTCTAGGCTGCGCGAAATGGATCGGTGTCGCTTGAGTATGGAAGGGGGCGGCGACGACTCGGGATCTTGGCTGAGATGGGTCATGGCCGATCCTCCAAAGAGGCTTTCGGCCTTCGCTTGCGGATGCAGCCGGGCCAAGGCACTACGGTAGTGCCGTCGCGCCGATCGGTAGTCCTGCAGGCGCACTGCGCATTCGGCCAGGTAGGCGTGAATTTGTGCCGTTCCGGGATCCAGCCGACGGGCTTTCTCGAACTCCAGAGCGGCCCTGCCCACAGCCCCGCCTTCCAGAAGAGCCTTGCCCAGAGCCGTCCGAACCCGAGGGTCGGCGGGGTGCTGACGGGCCAACTTCTCCAGTTTCGAAGTCCTGGAGGCCTCCTCTCGGACAAAGTCCGCTTCGATCAAGCCTCTCTCAGGCTTGGCTGCAAGAGGGGACAGCCTCAAAGCCTCAGCTCTGTGCATCTGCGCTTCCGAATCCGTCGCCGCCACTTGGCTGGCCAAAAAGTGAACCCAGGCAGAGTCGGGATCGGCCTGCAAAGCCTGCTTCAGCAAAGGTGCAACCATGGACTTGGGTTGGTGGTTTTGCAGC
>JANQFM010000741.1 GCA_028277865.1 Acidobacteriota bacterium | reverse complement strand
GCGAGCTATGGTGTGTCACGCCAAGTCTAAAGCCCCTAACGAGGCATAGCCTCAGACCGATCGCAGAAGGGTTCCGGGCTCCAGGTTCCGGGTTCCGGGTTCCGGGCCGGAATTCTGACCGCCGCCGGGCGTCTCGCAGCCAGATTTGACTCATTGGTAAAGAATACTGCAACTCCCTGGCGGGCTTGCCCGGATTTCTCACGGGTTCTCTACTGCGGAGCCGCAATCATCCGCCCTGGCTGCGTTGCGCTCGTTCGGCCTGCTCGACGTACGTTCAGTTCGCCTGCGCGGGCCTCTCTCCCGACGCCTTGCCAGGGCGGCCCTTGCGGCTCCTCGCGACGACAACCCGTGAGAAATCCGGGCTAGCCGCTCTGCAGAGAGTGATCGACTGGCAGTTGGATTGGTGTCTCGAAACCGGGTGGTTTGACCGCCAGCACCGAACAGTTGATCTGCTGCAGAATCCGCTCGGCTGTGTTTCCGATCAGCACCCCGGCAAGCCCGGTCCGCGAGAGTGTCCCCATTACAGCAATGTCCGCTCTCTCGGCAGCCTTGGCGATCACCTGAAAGGGCATGCCCTGGATTATCTGAACGCGGTACTTTACACCGCTGAGGTCTACCGTCTTCAGAGCTTCCGAGACAGCAGCCTCCGCCCCCTCGCGAGTCTCCTCCAGCATTCTTTCGACAGCTTCGGGCGATGCGATGCGGCGTCTTCGGAGCATGGCTTCCGACCAGAGCCACCAGGCGTGCACGATGTCCAGCTCCATATTTTGGGACCTGGCCAGGGACGAGCCGAGTTCAAGCACGAGCTTGCTTAAGACGTGCCCTCCCGAATCGTGAAGATCGGGATCGATAGTTGCCAGGACGCTTCTCCGAGAATTGTCCTTATCGGGTTTGATCACCCACACGGGGCAGGGACACTTCCGCATCAGGTGAAGGGCGGTGCTGCCCAGGATACCTCCGAGCCGTCCGCCGAGTCCCTGCGCAACCTTGACCACCAGGTCATGCTCGGCCCTGAGAACCTCACGGATGATTTCGACAAATGGCCTACCGGTTAGCACCTTGGTCTCGACTTCGATCCCATGGCCGGAGAGAGCGGCCAGCTCTTTGAGTTCGTCGCAGCGGGCTGAGACAAGCAATTTCAGGTCTGGTTGCCCTGTTACGTTCCGCCAAGGGCTCGGCGGAGACTTGGGCAACACGTCAATGATGGTCAGCCGCGCACCATTGGCACTCGCCAAGTCCGCCGCACGCTCGAAGGCAGGCCCGGCATCGACTTGGCCGCCTGCATAGAGCAGGATCCTCTTGAACCTCTTCATGATGAAACTTCCTTTGGCAGTGAGCCGCCGAACGGGCTTTTCCACTCGCTGAAGCGCAGCAGGCACCCGGCACCCCCGACCTCGGCGAGTTCAGCCGATTTGCCGACGAGCTCGATGCGGCATCCGGTCTGCCCGGCAAGCCTTACGAGTTCCTCGCGGGCGTCGTGTTCCCGCAGGTTGGTTCCACACTCTGCGCCGCGAGCACCCGAACGTGTGCCTGCAAATCCTCAGTTCTCCGAACGATGCGGCTCGTCGCGGAAACGGTGGACCCGTCGATCGGCCTGCTGGCAGTCAGTTCTTGCTCGCTCATCCATCTACTCCTTTCGACATTTTGCATGACCTGCCCTCGCTCGCAGGAGGTGCCCTTGCAGACAGCCTCCCGTGGAGCTTGCTCACATGACCTAGGATGCACTATCCTTGAACCAGGAGAGAAATATCGAACTAATCTTTCGTTTTTTTCGAAATAAATCATGCCAAGCTTTCTCAACTTCCAACACCTTTATTACTTCTGGATTGTCGCCCGAGAGGGAGGGATCTCACGCGCCAGTGAAACGCTGGACTTGTCAGCATCCACCATCAGTGCACAGGTGAGTAGGCTCGAGAAGGCACTTGAGGTCAAGCTCTTTCACCGCGTGGGACGGAACATCAGGCTCACGGATGCCGGGCACGTGGCCTTTCGCTATGCTGAAGAGATCTTTGTGCTCGGCCGCGAGCTGACGCACGCGATCCAGGGGTGGCACACTCAAGGACCGGTTGTCCTGCAGGTTGGCATCGCGGAGGCCGTTCCCAAGCTCGTGGTGACCAGGCTGCTGCAGCCGGCTTTTTCGAAACTGTCCGCGATCAGGTTGATCTGCCGAGAGGACCGGCCGGATCATCTCCTCACGGAACTGGCTTTGCACCACTTCGACATCCTGATCCTCGACACGCCTGCGGACAGGACTATCCGGATCCAGGCGTTCAACCATCTGCTGGCGGAGTGGCAGATCGCGTTTTTTGGCACTCCCGAACTGGTCGCGCTGCTCGAGCCGGACTTTCCTCGCTCGCTCGAAGCCGCTCCCGTTTTGCTGCCGACGGCCGACTCCTCGATCAGACGACGGCTGGACCGCTTCTTCGAAGAACATTCGATCCAGCCACACCTTGCGGGGGAATTCGAGGACAGCGCGCTGATGAAGGCGTTCGGTGAAACTGGAGTCGGCCTATTTCCGGCACCGGTAGCACTTACCCGGGAGTTGGAGAGGCAGTATGGTGCAAAGCTCCTCGGAAAGCTCGACGACTGTACGGCGAGGTACTACGCGGTGACGGTCGAGCGGCATCTCACCCATCCCGCCGTCGCTGCGATCTGCAGCCGGCGTTCAGACTCGTGAGGAGGACGGCCAGTTGAGGTCCATGGTGCTGGTGAACACCGCTATCGATCCCTCGGTTGCTGCCCCCTGACTCGAGCGCGCCGCGGCGATCAAGGCCAACGCCCAGAGTGAGCGCGGCGGCAAGGCGAGGATGGAGGAGCTGGGGAAGGGATCTCATCGGCAGGATGTGAAGTGCCGAGAGTAACCATTTTTCCCTGAGAGGTGTCCAACCATCCGGGGTCGGCAGAGGAAATAAGCAATGGAATATCTGGATGCCAACCGTCAAGCTTTGCGTTCCCTTCAGGAGGCTCTGCAAGCCCGGCGAGTCATGGGGCTGGTGGGCGCCGGCTGCAGCGTCCGGGCAGGATACCCCACCTGGAGCGACCTGCTGCAGCGGATGGAAGAGGCCATCTGTCAAAGAGAGCCGCTGCTGGCAGGGATCATCAGCCAGCTCAAAAACGAAGACGATGTCTTATGGCGGGCTCAGGAGTACCGGCGCTTGCTGGCGGACGGCTACGGCAGCTTTCTGCGCGAGTGCTTCGGCGAAGAGGCGGGCCGGGTCACCGGGTTTCATAAGAAGCTGGTCCGGCTCCCCCTGCGCCACTTCTTGACCACCAACTACGATCCCATACTGGAACTGGCTCACACGGCAGTCCGGGGCGAGCCGGCCCGCTGGATTCAGTGGGATGATTCCTGGGACCTTCGCGAGTTCATCTTCCGATCCGGCGATCCCAGCTATTCCAGGCGATACGTCTACCTGCACGGCCGCTACAACAAGCCCAGGTCCATCATCCTGACCGAAGAGGACTACCAGAAGCGCTACGTCCTCTCCGACCGCGATGCGGATCGCATCGCCGCCTTGCTGGCCACTCAGCAAGTCCTCTCCATCGGCTATTCGCTGAGCGACTTTGACGTGATGGAACTCTTTCGCCAAGTCAAGGCCCGAACGGGTCCCGGGCGTCCCCACCACTACGCCCTGCTGCCTCTGGACGAGGGCCGGGATCCAGGCATCTTTCGCCGGCGCCTGAACGGCAAGTACGGCGTGGAACCGGTCTTCTACCCCTGGACGCAGGACCATGCAGGGCTGGATGAACTGCTGGACCGGCTTTCCGGCAGCCGATCGCGCATTCCACCAGCGAAGCCTCGGGTTAAGAAAAGGGAACCTTCCTTAGCATCCCCGCGGCCTGATCGCGCTGTCCCGGTGGAAACCGGAACCGGCCCTCAAGGGCAGCAAGGCCTATCGATCCGGGAGCTGCCAGTCCCGGACGTGGAGCCCCTTTCGCCGCCCAAGCAAGGCTTCGCCGTGTCCGGAGACGAGGAATCGAGCACAAAGCCTGCGCCGCCGGCAGCCAAGAAGCCTGACCAGGTTCAGGCTCCCTTGCGCATCTTTGTCAGCTACTCGATAAAGGACGGCTCCTTCCTTCAGAGGCTCAAGGAGCAATTCAACCAGCACGCCAAGTCCGGCCTCAGCCTTTCTTGGACAGACCGGCCCATTCAGACTGGGATCCAATGGCATCAGGACTTGTTCGACGAGTTGGAGAGATCCGACCTCGTCCTTTTACTTGTCAGCCCCTCTTTCCTGGCCACCGACTACGTGTATCACGCCGAGATGAAAAGGGCTTTGGAACTTCAGGAAAACGGCCAAGCCCAGGTGATTCCCATCATTGTCCAGCCTGCCGATTGGAAATCGGCCCCATTTGCTCAACTGCAGGCGCTGCCCCGAGCCGGCAAGCCAGTCACCGAGTGGGAGGATGCCGGGCAAGCTTGGAAGGATATTGCTGCAGGACTGAAAGCCGTTGCGGCAAAAGGGCTCTGATCCAGGCGCCCGCGACTTGATATCCTCTGCCTGATCACAGACATCGCTTGGAAAGCAGACCCACGCAAAGCCAACCAGACCTTCCCGACTGCTCCAGGGAAATACGGTCCTTTGCAGTCGAAGAGAGAAAAATTCAGTTTTCGGCCCAGAAATTTTCGTAGATTGGTCCGCCTGCTGCGTTCTTATGTAAGAGGGCGTTTTCACCTCGAACGTTTTTTCAGCGGGCGGACACAAACAAATCGGTGCGTCTCGGCCCGCCGGGAGCG
>JANQFM010000736.1 GCA_028277865.1 Acidobacteriota bacterium | reverse complement strand
GTAGTTGAAGGCCATCTCGGCCCGCGGCAGGGCGGCCAGGCGTTCGACCACAGCCTTGTCGGTGTGCAGGTAGCGCAAGATCCCGAACCCGATGCCCCGTCCGGGGATGGCCCGCAGCAGTTCCTTGACAGAGCGCAGCAGCTCTCCGGCTGCCTCCCTTTGCACTGCAGGGCTCAAGGGCAGCGCCAGCGGATAGATGCTGGTAAACCAGCCCACAGTACGCGACAGGTCGACGTCCTCGAAGAGGGATTCGCGGCCATGGCCCTCCAGATCGATCCAGACTGTCCCCGATTCGTTGGGGACTGTCCCCAATTCCGTCCCCGTCCCCGTCCCCGACTCCGATGCGGCGATCCAGGCGCCCAGGGCTTGCGAGAGAGCTGCCAGCAGCAGGTCGTTGATCTGGGTGCGGTAGGCTCGCGGCGCCTCCTGAAGCAGGGCCTGCGTCTCTTGTTCTGAAAGCTCGACCGTCACCGATCGGCTCGAGGCTTCGCTGTTGCTGCCCTGCTGGAAGTCGGTCGGCAAAGAGGTGGGGGAGAACTCCTGCAGTGACAGCCAATAGCCCGCCTCTTCTTCCAGGAAGCCCAGACGAGAGGGATTGGCCAAACAGCGCGCCCAGTACTGGAAAGAAGTCGTCTTGGCAGGCAGGGCCACCTTTTTCCCCTGCTGCAGCTGTCGGCAGGCGGTTTGCAGATCCTCCAGCAATATGCGCCAGGAGACGCCGTCGACGGCCAAGTGGTGAACGATCAGCAGCAGCCTGCCCGGCCGCGAGGCGCCTGGGCTGAAATGAACCGCCCGCGCTACGGGCCCCCGCTGCAGGTTGAGGCTGGCTTGAACCCGTCCGGCCTGGGCTTGGACGGCCCTTAGCTGGGCCTGCTCATCCAAAGCCGACAGGTCGGCCTGGGTGAAGGGCGGCTGGCCGGAAAGTCCTGCGAAGGCTTGTCGCCGTTCGAACTCCTTTTCTTCGATGCGCAACCGCAAGGCGTCGTGGTGCGCCAGAAGATGTTCGAAGGCCTGAGAAAGCCGCCCAGCCTCCAGTTCCGGCTCGACTTGGAGCAGCATCGACTGGTTGAAGTGGTGCGCGTGAGGCAGGTTCTGCTCGAAGAACCAGTGCTGGGCAGGCGTCAGGGGCGCCTCGCCTTGCACCGTCTCCTGCCGGGCCTCGCGAGGGGCCGCCTCCGAAAGGGTTGCCACCGCTGCCAGCTGGGCGATGGTGGGATATTCGAAGACTTGGCCCGGCGTGAAGTGCAGGCCGGCCTGGGTGGCCCTGGAGACGATCTGGATGCCGAGGATGGAATCGCCGCCCAGCTCGAAAAAGTTGTCCTCGACCCCGACTTTGCCACGGCCCAGAACCTCGCTCCAGATGTCGGCCAGCAGGGCTTCGGACCGGCTGCGGGGCGCCAGGTAATTAATTGCCGGACTTGACGCGCTTTGCGGCTCGGGCAAAGACTTCAAGTCCACCTTGCCATGAGCCGTGAGGGGCAAATCCTCCAGCAGCACAAAGGCCGAGGGGACCATGTAGCCGGGCAGCCTCTGTTCCACGAAACGGCGCAGTTCCGAGACAGCAAGGGGCTCCTTGAGGGGGCGCAGGCGACCGTTGGGGGATTCGATGCCCTGCGGCGTCCCGTCCCCGTCCCGGCTGCGCAGGGCGTAAAGATTGTACAGGTCGGTGCCCTGAAGGACGGGGTCTTGATCGATGTGCACCTGGTAGCCCTGCTCCTCGAGCAAGCTGCGCGCCAAGTCCAAATGTCCGTCCTGGTCGTGGACTTCCAGGGCCAGCTGAGCGATGCGCGGCCAATGCTCGGGCCGGATTCCCTTCAACACGTCCAGTTCGCTCTTCTCGGCGTCGATTTTGAGCAGGTCGATGCGCTGGACGCCCTCCTGCTCGATGATCTCCGAGACGGTTCGCAGGCGGCAGGTGAATCGTTCCCCCTGAAGGCGTTCCAGCATCAGCTCATCCGGCAGGCTCTGGGCGGAGATCCCCTGGTTGATTAAAGTGGTCCGCGACAGCTCCCAGTCCTGACGCGCATCGGCGTAGCGGCCCGACATGGCCGACCAGTTGGGGTAATAGGTGAAGTCGGCCTCCCCCGCTCGCTCGGCCAGCCCGCACTCGTAGACACGGGTGTTCAGCCCGTACATCTCGACGTTGCGGCGCAGCTTTCGGCAAATGTCGGGGACGGGTTCGAATGCGTAGACCTGCACGCCTTGCCATTGCTGATGCAGGTAAAGCTCGAAGAGGCCGATGTTGGCGCCCACGTCAAAGATGCAGGCGCCGTCCCGCAGGGTGATGCCATGCCTGAAATAGGCCCGGCTTTCGAAGATCTCCTGGTAGACGAAGTCGGCCTCGCTGCGGTTGCAGTGGAAGACGGGCAGACCGTTGGGCAGTTCGTGCAGGCTGCTTTCGGACGCCGAGAGGACTTTAGAGGGATCGCCCACCACATAGGCCGCCAGCTGCTTGTGCCCGTTGTGCCGGCGAGCCGTCACCACCGCTTGGCGCACCAGCGGATGGGCGCACAAAACGCCTTCGACCTCGGCGGGCTCGATGCGGAAGCCCCGGATCTTGAGCTGCTCGTCCAAACGTCCCAGAAACTGCAGGTTGCCGTCCGCCAGCCAGCGTACCCGGTCGCCGGTTCGGTAAAGCCGTTCCCCAACAGGCGAGCAGGGGTGGGGCACGAACTTCTCGGCGCTCCAGGCGGGGCGGTTGAGGTAGCCTCGGGCCAGGTTTGGCCCCCCGGCCATCAGTTCGCCGGCAACCCCGATTGGCAAGGGATCCAGGTTGCGGCCCAGCACCAAGAGCTGGGTGCCGGCCACCGGCCGCCCGATCAGCACTCCGCCCTGAGGCAAGGGATCCTGGGGCGCCAGGGTATGGACGCAGCAACCTACGGTAACCTCGGTGGGCCCGTACTCGTTGACGAATCGGCAGGCGGGGGAATGTTGCCGCCAAAAGGCCAGACTCTCGCCGCGCAGCTCCTCTCCGCCCAGAACCAGGTATCGGCAGCAGTCGCGCACCTT
>JANQFM010000678.1 GCA_028277865.1 Acidobacteriota bacterium | reverse complement strand
GGAGATCGATCCCCAGGACGCTCACATGGCGGGCTGTTACCTTTTCGAGGAATTGGCCCAAAGCCCCGTCCGGTTCGCCATGAGCGATGAGGCACGCGGCCTCTTGAAGGCTTTTTCCGCCCACCTCAAGGAAACCGGCTCCTGGCGGGACTTCGAGGCAGACCTGAAGGCGCTTGCAGATGACCTGAGCAACCGCCACCGGCTCGCATCCGCCTGGCTGACCGCCTTCTTGGATCAGACCAGCGACGAGACACTCCTCCAAAACCGACACACCCTGCCCGAAGCAGTTGCCCTTTTGCTCACTGAAGACCGCCTGGAACGCACCCGTTCGCCTCTCCAGCCCCCAGCCTCCAGCCCCCAGCCCGAGGTCTCCGGACTGCTGGGCCAGCATCCCCGCATTCAAAAGCGCCGACTGCCCTTGCGGCTGGACGAATTTCTGGCCCGCCTGGGCGCTTTTCGCCACCGCCGCGTTCCGGCTTTCCGGGCCTACCTGCAGCAGCGCCACTTCGTGCTGGAGCAAGAACGGCGCAAGCTGCGCCTTTCCGAGTACCAGCCCCGCGTCATGAGCAGCTTCGTGCGCAACCGGCTCATCAACGAAGTCTACCTCTCCCTGATCGGCGACAACCTGGCCAAGCAGATCGGCGCACTGGGGGAAGGCAAGCGCACCGACCTGATGGGACTGCTGCTGCTCATCTCCCCGCCCGGCTACGGCAAGACGACCTTGATGGAGTATTTGGCCAGCCGGCTGGGACTGGTCTTCATGAAGATCAACGGACCCGCCCTGGGCCATTCGGTGACGTCCCTGGATCCCGCAGAGGCTCCCAACGCCACCGCCCGCCAGGAGGTCGACAAGATCAACTTGGCCTTCGAGATGGGCAACAACGTGCTGCTTTACATCGACGACATCCAGCACACTCATTCCGAGTTCCTGCAAAAATTCATTTCTCTTTGCGACGCCCAGCGGCGGGTGGAAGGCATCTGGAAAGGCGAGACGCGCACCTACGACCTGCGGGGCAAGAAGTTCTGCGTCTGCATGGCGGGCAATCCCTATACCGAATCGGGCGAGAAGTTCCGCATCCCCGACATGCTGGCCAACCGGGCCGACATCTACAACCTGGGAGACATCCTGGAGGGCAAGGACGAGCTGTTCGCCCTCAGCTACCTGGAGAACGCCCTCACTTCCAATCCCATTCTGGCCCCGCTGACCACGCGAGCCCAGCAGGACACCTACCTGATGGTGCGCATGGCTCAGGGGGAGCAGATTCAAAGCGACCAGCTGGCTCACGGCTACTCGAGTGCTGAATTGGACGACATCCTGTCCGTTTTGCGCAAGCTGATTCGGGTGCAGCAAGTGCTGCTGCGCATCAACCAGGAGTACATCTACTCGGCCTCCCAGGAAGACGCCTTCCGCACCGAGCCCGCCTTTTTGCTGCAGGGCAGCTACCGCAACATGAACAAGCTGGCTGAAAAAATCGTCCCGGTGATGAACGAAAACGAGTTGGAAGCCCTTATCGACGACCACTACCAGGGCGAAGCCCAGACGCTCACCACCGGCGCCGAATCCAACCTGCTCAAGCTGGCCGAACTGCGGGGACGGATGCCCGAAGCCCAGCAAAGGCGCTGGGAGGAGATCAAGCAAAGCTTCCGCCGCATCCAGGTCATGTGCACCTCGGACGAGGATCCCGTCTCGCGCGTGGTGGGCCAGATCGGACTGGTCTCCGAACGCCTCGGCGAGCTGGGCCGCACCATCCAGGAGTCCGCGACGCTGCAACCGCCTGCCGAGGCGGCTTCTGCCGAAGAGCCTTCCCTGGCCGAGTCGCTGGCGCCGGTGCTCCAGTCGCTGGGCGAGAAGCTGGCAGCCCAAGACAGCGGCCTGGGCGGCGAGACAACTGCTCGCATCACCGAGATCCTTGAGGGTCTCTCAGGCCGTCTGGAGCAGATCGGGCACAAGCTGGTCGAGGCCTCCAAGTCGGCTTCGCAGCGATCTGACAAGCCATCGGAAGCTTCCGCCGAAATGTCGCTTTACCTGAAAAAGCTGGACCGCACCTTGTCGGCACTTGCCCAGGCACCGCGAGGAGGCCAGATCGTCCAGGCCTTGCCGTCCAGCACTTATGAGCTGCTCGACGAGATGGCAGGCAGGATCGAGCAGACCTTGATGCCCTTGATCCGTTCGCTGGCCCGCGGCCTGGAAGGCGCCCCCGCCGAAAAGACCCGCCGGTTGCGTTCGCAGCTGGACAAGACATTGAAGCAGTTCGATGGGTTGAAGGACTATTTGAATACGCTCAAGAAGATCGATACGCGGGGCTTGTCGGGTCGGGGTGCAGCCACAACGAAGGCCACGAAGGGCAAAAAGTGACCGCTCGGTCGGTCTAAGAATATACGCCACCACCGAGCTTGTCTCGGTGGGACGATCCACATGGGGAGGGCACGATGATTGCATGAGCAGTACCTCCCCAGAGCACTGGCCCGACCTGATCCTTCATTTCACCAGGAGGTAGCAATCCCGTTTCGATTCAGGCACCGGACAAACTCCTGGTCGAAAGTGGCCACCGTGTCGCATCCTCCTAGCTGAGCGACTGCCGCCAACACTCCATCGGCAAAATCGCGGACTCGGGCAGGCCACCAAGCCAACACTTCAGTCCAGGAAACCTTATCGACCGGTTTGACTCCGGGCATTGCGATGAGATCGCTGAGGATCTGGGCGGCTTGCGCGCTTTCTGTTTTGTAGAGGTTTTTCAGAACGTAGACCATCTCCACGACAACGATTTGGTGGAGGATCAGCTGGCTCTCCCCAAGCAAGGCTGAGTTGAAAAGCTCTGCAGCCTGTTCTTGCTGCTCCAGGTTGCGATCGGTCAGGAAGGAAATCAAGACGTTGGTGTCCAGCAGAATCTGCTTCAAGCACCCTCCCGGCCTCGGATGTCGCGGATGCGGCGGACATCATTCACAGTGGAGCCCGGCCCCACCGGAATCCTGCCCCTGTGGCGGAGAAATCTCCGTTCGGCGGGCCAGATCCGGACAAAACCGCCGATTAATTCCCAATTCAGGATGTCCTGAGGGCCGACGCCCAACCGCTGACGGATTTCCTTGGGGACTGTTGTTTGATTCTTGCTGGTAATGGTAGATTTGACCATTCCTTCTTTCCTTACAAGATTGTAGAATCAGTAAGGAGTGCCGTCAAGTTCAAATCGATCACTCAGCAAAGGCGGAGACCTGGGATTCAGCTGCTACATGGTCCGTTTGCCCGACGACTTGACGGTGATCGTCCTCTCCAATCTCGGAAACGGCCGAGCCGCCCGTCAGGCTCGCTCTGTTTTGGATGTACTCTTCGGAAGCGTTGATTGATACCCTCAAGTGGAGCTTATGGGCAAGATCCCCACTTTGATGTCCGCTCGCCTGATCCTTCGGGCCTTCAGTTTGGATGATGCACCCGCCGTGAAGGAACTGGCCGGCGAGTGGGAAATCGCCGAGACAACGGAGAGGATCCCCCACCCTTACGAGGAGGAGATGGCCGTGCAGTGGATCGGAAACCGCCAGCAAGCCTTCGACAAGAGGGAAGCGGCAACCTGGGCCATCACCCGGAAAGGGGATGGGGTTTTGGTCGGCGCCATTGG
>JANQFM010001081.1 GCA_028277865.1 Acidobacteriota bacterium | reverse complement strand
ACCCGCTCGGCTGCCAGGATCGGAGCACTTCCAGAGGCAGAGGCCCGCAAGATGCGGGCGCTCCGTGGAACCTCGGGCCCGGGATCCGGCTCCTCGCAGCCAATCTGATAATTCAGGGCACCGCTCCCTCGGTCGGCCGGCCCCGGATCGATTCGAAGGTCAGGCGCTGGATGGACCAAGTGGCAGGGGTCGTGAGCAGGCGGCTGCCCCGCAGTACGGTTCCCCAGCTGGAAAGCAGTTCCTGAAGTCCGGCCTCTCGAGCGCGTCCGCGCGTGCGGACGCCTTTGGCCTCCACCACCCCGGGGTTGGGGATGGCCTCGCGGCTGGTGAGGAGAATGTAGGTGTCCAGTCCGAAGGGCGGGCCCGAAGCAAAAAGGGGCTGCGGTCCCAAAGGGATTTCTTCCGGGTAGGGCGTCCCTCCCCTTTCGATCGGGAATCTGTTTTCCACGCAGCCTGCATCTGCACGCGGGAACAGCAGGGTGGATTTCCCGAAGCTGTCGATCGTGAAGACATAGATGAAGCGAGGTCGGACGAACCCTTTCAGTTTTTGCGGAGGTGCCCGCAGAACCAGCCCAAGCTTGGTCCCCTCAGGCAGCTTGCCTTGCTGCATCAGATGGCCCGAGCCGGTGTCGCGCAGGGCCAGCCGGTACGGGTAAAGGCCCGGATCGGGTGATTCCAGGGTCAGCCAAGAGCGCAGCTTGGCGATTTTCAGGGCCGCGTCGAGCAGTTGCCTGGCCAGGCTTGCCGGAGTGAAGCTGCCGCCGCCGTCCCGCAAGGGTGAAAAGCGGGCAGCGCCCCAGCCGGATCGCCCGCCGTCGCGCAAGACAGAGCCGACGGCAGCGGGCCAATGGGGCTGCCGAACCGGAAAGGGATGCCAGTCGGTGCGGGGAGGAAGAGCACAATGGGAGTCCTGCCGTGTGGCGTTGGGGCGCACCCAGGCGTATTCCAACTCGTCCCCTCCCAATCGGCCGGCCAGATAATAGTCTGCCTGCTGCCTGCTGCATTTCTCGACCATGGTGTGAGGCCCGCCGGGTTTCAGGGGAAGATCCAGGCTGCAAGGCGCTGGAAGATGAAAGCAGAATCCTGAATTGCCCCGGCTGGGTGGCAGGTTGTCGCACAGGTGCTGCCGCAAGCTCTTGACGGAAAGCGTCTCGCCCAGTTGAAGGGTGATGCCTTTCCAGTCCCGAACTACCCAGCGGCCTTCCCAGCTCAGCACGAATGCGGTGTTGGTATCCCCACCCTGCACAGGGTCTTCAATCCACGACAGCCCCAACCCGGTGACGCACTCCCTGACCCGTCCCGCCAGCCTGAAAATTGCCGGGGCATCCAGTTCAAGCTGGGGAACCCAGACTTTGAGCCCCGACTTGGGCGGAGCGGCCCATCGGACCAATTCCAGCAGGTCTCCCACTGCAGCGTTTGCGCCGTTGCCCGCCAGGACTTCCGCCCTGCAGGAGGCCAGATCGGGCGAAGGAAGCACTCGGACCCGCAACGGCGGAGAAGCGGCAGCGGCCTTGACCCGCACCAACTCGCTTCCCGGGCTCAGCCCCGCGCCCCAGCCGGCCTGCAAGACGAGAGTCCCGTCGCTTTGCACTTCCTGAACGGCTACCTGAACGCCTTGAGGCCCGTCCGCCGCACGAGGGGCAAAAACGGGCTGGCAGTGACGCTCGGCCACTGCCGCCAGCACCGGTTCCTGCCCCGCCTTTCGGGCCTGCAGAAAGGCTCTGGCGCGCAGGAAGACCTGCTCGGCGCTCTCCCATTTTCCCGTCCGGCGCAGCACGTGCATCAGGGCCATCGAAAAGGCGCCCCGGCTGCACTGCAAAAGGTCGTCCCAGTCCTCGTTGGCCGGCTGGTTGTCCTGGGCGGCCGACAAGACCAAAGCGCCTCTTTGCTCGGGAGGCGGGGTGGGATCGGGAGGATCCTGGACTTGCTGGCAGGTGGGCGGCAGCTGGCGCAGCTTTCCTTGAGGCAATCCCCTCAGGGCCGATCCGCTGTGGCAGCAGTCCAGGATGGCGGTGACGCGTCCGCCCTTGTCGATGGCCTGGTTGAAAAGACGGCGCAGCTCCTTATCACGGATGTCCGCTGCTCCGGCCGCGGAATCGCTGGGGACCAGCGATTCGTCCTTTTTGTCCAGTTCGTCCGAAAGGGGATTGATGACTTGCGAGCCATGCCCGGCATAAAAGAAGACCGCCTCGTCGCCCTTGCGGGTGGGCTGGATGAGGTGTTGGCGAATGGCCCCCAGAATGCCCTGGCGGGTAGCCTGGCCGTTGAGCAGCGTCCGAATATGGCTGTCTTTGAAGCGGAAGCAGGAGGTCAGCAGGCGCCGCATCTCATGGGCGTCATTGACCGCACCGTCCAGGTCGGACCAATGCAAGCGTGGCCTCGCCGATGCATCGCGCGGCGCCGCTGCCTGAGCCGATACCGGCGCCTGCTTTTGCGAGGTGTAGTCGTCGATCCCGATCAGCAATGCCCGTCGCATCCTGTACCATCCAACAAATAGAGATCCCAGTCGTTGCCTCACTCAATCAATCTTCGTAAATGTCAAGACACAGGTTGGCGCAGAATGTTCAAGCGAGCAACCTGGCTGCCCCAGTTCGAAGCTGTCACTTCCCGGCTTTCGCCCAGGGCCGACTGGCAAGAAAGACGTTCGGTTGCTTGGCACTGAGGGGCTTGGTTATCCATCCCGACTCATCAAGGCTGTCCAGCCACCGAATTTTATTTGGCGCCTGCACGTAACCTGATCCCGTTGCGCGGCAAGATAGAGGCGACGAATACTGTGCCGCTCGTCAAGCCGCAAGTTCAGGGGAATGCCCTCGCTCGCTTTGCTCGCTCGGCGTCTTGGCGCGACCCCCCCTTTCCGCTAAGATGTTGCGGAAAAGCGAATTTGCTTGATACCGAAGGCAAAAAGGTTGGATGCACCATGGCTTTGCCCGCTCGAGCGCGATGGATCTGGTGGATGCTGCTGATCCTTTCTCCCCTGGCCTATGCTGCCGGAGTGCTGCTGTTGG
>JANQFM010000625.1 GCA_028277865.1 Acidobacteriota bacterium | reverse complement strand
GCCGCGCCGGGCGTCTTGGCGGGGCTGTGCCTTCCCCGGTCCATTGAGATGGCGGCTGCCTTATTGGGCATCCTCAAGTCCGGGGCGGCCTATCTGCCTCTGGACCCCTCGCTTCCAGCTGGACGCCTCAAATGGATCCTGCAGGATTCTCAGGCCGCGCTGCTGGTGACGGATCGGGCCTTGAAGGAATCCTTGCCTCCAAGCCAAGCCCGACAGATCTGCCTGGAGGGAGACGCCGAAGTGCAGGCAATCGCGGCGCAAAGCGATCAGCCCCTGCAAAGCCGGATCGCTGCGGACAGCCTGGCTTATGCCATCTACACTTCGGGTTCAACCGGGCGCCCCAAAGGAACCCTTCTGGCCCATCGAGGCCTTTCCAACCTGGTGCAGGCCCAACAGCAGGCTTTCGGCTTCGGGGACGCCGACCGCATCCTGCAGTTTTCGACCTTGAGCTTCGATGCCGCCACCTTCGAGGTTTCCCTGGCGCTGGGCGCCGGCGCCACTTTGTGCCTGGGATCGGTCGCCGACCTGATGCCGGGCCCCGGCTTGGCGGAGCTGCTCAACCGGCGCAGCATCACCGCCATGCTGCTGCCCCCTTCGGCACTTTCGGTGGTCCCCGCCGCAGAGCTGCCGGCTTTGAGGACCGTCATCACAGCCGGAGAGGCCTGCCCGTCGGATCTGGCGGCCCTGTGGTCGGCGGGACGGCGCTTTTTCAACCTCTACGGTCCGACCGAAGCCACTATCTGGACCACTGCCTGGCACAGCGCCGATCCGATTCCCCATCCGCCGCCTATTGGGCGCCCCATTGCCAATTCGCCGATTTACCTGCTGGACCCGGATTTGCGGCCGTCCGCGCCGGGGCTGGTGGCCGAGTTTTACATCGGCGGAGCGGGGGTGGCCCAAGGCTACTTGCGCCGTCCGGGACTGACGGCGGACCGGTTCCTGCCTGATCCCTTCAGCGACAGCCCCGGCGGACGCTTTTATCGCAGCGGAGACCTAGTCCGACACCTGCCCGACGGCAACCTGGAATTCGTGGGACGGGTCGACGACCAGGTCAAGCTGCGCGGCTATCGCGTTGAACCCGGCGAAGTGGCTGCAGCCCTGGAAAGCCATCCGGGTGTGCGCCAGGCAGTGGTGATGGCGCGTCCGGCGGTCGGAGGCAATCGCCTCGAAGCCCACTTGGTGGCTTCGCGCCAGCCGCCGCCCAGCGCCGACGAACTGAGGGGCTTCCTCAAAGCCGGCCTGCCCGAGTACATGCTGCCGGCCCATTTCGCGCTTCACGATGCACTGCCCCACTTGCCCAGCGGCAAGGTGGACCGCAAGGCGCTCTCTGAGCAGACGGGGGCCGGGCTGGAACGGGGACCAGCCCTGGCAGCTCCCCGCTCGCAGGCCGAACGCACCATCGCCGCCATCTGGAAGGATCTGCTGGATCGGGAGCAGGTGGGAATCCACGAAAACTTTTTCGATCTGGGCGGCCACTCGCTGTTGATGGTGCGCCTGCTCGATCGGCTTCGGCAGGAGTTCGACAGCGACGACTTGGCCTTGCTGGACCTGTTCCGCAACCCTACCGTCCACACCCAGGCCCGCCTCTTGGTCGCCGAGCCCGAGAAGCCGGAGCTTGAATCCCCTGCGCCCCAGCCGGTCGCCGAGCAGCCCCGGCAGCCTCTGACCTCTGCCATCGCCGTTATCGGGATGGCCGGGCGCTTTCCCGGCGCGGCAGACCTCGATGAGTTCTGGCGCAACCTGTGCGGAGGAGTCGAATCGATCTCCTTTTTCAGCGACGAGGAACTCCGCTCGGCAGGCCTGGACCCAAATGCCCTCAACGAGCCCAACCGGGTGCGGGCGGCGGGCGTGTTGGAGGGAATCGATCTGTTCGACGCCGAATTCTTCGCCATGACGCCCCGCCAGGCGCGCATCACCGATCCGCAGCAGCGGCTCTTTTTGGAAACCGCCTGGCAGGCACTGGAGGACGCCGGCTACAGCCCCCGCGAATACGACGGCGCAATCGGGGCTTACGCGGGCGCCAGCGTCAGCACCTACTGGCTGAACAACCTGCTCAACAACCGCGAAGTCCGCTCTTTCAACCAGTACCAGGTGCAAACCGCCAACGACAAGGACTTCCTGCCCGTCCGATTGGCTTACAAGCTCAACTTGAAGGGACCCGCCGTCAGCGTCCAGACCGCCTGCTCGACTTCGTTGGTGGCCGTCCACCAGGCCTGCCAGAGCCTTCTTCAAGGCGAATGCGATATGGCGCTGGCCGGCGGCGCTTCGCTCAGCGTCCCCCAGAAGCTGGGCTACCTCTATGTCGAAGGCGGCATCCGCTCCCCGGACGGGCACACCCGGGCCTTCGACGCCCAAGCAGGCGGGACGGTCTCCGGAGAAGGCGTGGGGGCGGTGGTCCTCAAGCGGCTTGAGGAGGCTCTGGCCGACGGAGATTCGATCTACGCCGTGGTGCGAGGGTCGGCGGTCAACAACGACGGTTCGCTCAAGGCCGGCTTTACGGCGCCCAGCGTGGACGGACAAGCCCAGGTGATCCGCAAGGCTTTGCAGCGGGCCGATGTCCCGCCCCAAACCATCGGATTGATCGAGGCTCACGGCACGGGGACCGAGTTGGGCGATCCCATCGAGGTAGAGGCCTTGAAAGAGGCCTTCGGCCCATCCGGCCAAGCCGGCAGCTGCGCTATCGGAACGGTCAAGAGCAACATCGGGCACTTGGACGCGGCGGCCGGAGTGGCCGGCTTCATCAAAGCGGTGCTGGCCCTGAGCCATCGTCGGCTGCCGCCCAGCCTGAACTACCAAGAGCCCAATCCCCAGATCGGCTTCGCTGGCAGCCCCTTTTTCGTCAACACCCGCCTGCGCCGTTGGGAACGGGGCAGCTCGCCCCGTCGGGCCGGAGTCAGCTCATTCGGCATCGGGGGCACCAATGCCCATGCGGTCCTGGAAGAGGCGCCGACCGCACCCGAACCCGGCCCTGAGCGCACCCACCAGCTGATGGTCCTGTCCGCCCGGACCCCTTCGGCCCTCGACAGCACCTGCGCCAACCTGGCACGCCACCTGGAGGCTCATCCCGAAGTCAGCC
>JANQFM010000621.1 GCA_028277865.1 Acidobacteriota bacterium | reverse complement strand
AGGCCGCTTCACCCCAGGGATACCAGTCGACCGGATTGTGGGCGTGCTGCAGCAGGTAAGGGCTGCTCTCATCGATCAGGCGGTTGGTGTGGCGCGGCGTAGGGGAGGTCATCGGCGGGACCGATTCTAGCAGATGCTGGGCAGTTGTCAGTTGTCAGTTGTCAGTCTGGAGGGGAACCGGAATCTTTGGACGATCCCCTCCCCTTCTGAACTGACAACTGACAACCGACAACTGACCTCAGCTCGCTGAGGTCTCTTTGCCGTTGTTTTCCAGGAAGGCTTTGAGCTTGCGGCTGCGTGAGGGATGGCGCAGCTTGCGCAGCGCCTTGGCTTCGATCTGGCGGATGCGCTCGCGGGTGACGGAAAATCGCTGGCCGACCTCTTCCAAAGTGTGTTCGCTGCCGTCGCCGATTCCGAAGCGCATTCGGATGACCTGCTCCTCGCGGGGGGTCAGGGTCTGCAAGACGGCGGCTGTCTGCTCTTTCAGGTTGAGGTTGATGACCGCTTCGGAGGGGGAGACGACGCCGCGGTCTTCGATGAAGTCGCCCAGGTGGCTGTCTTCCTCCTCGCCGATGGGGGTCTCCAGCGAGATGGGCTCCTGGGCGATCTTGAGGATCTTGCGCACCTTGGCCACCGGGATGTCCATCTTGCCGGCAATCTCCTCGGAAGTGGGCTCCCGGCCGAATTCCTGCACCAGCGCCCGCGAGGTGCGGATGAGCTTGTTGATGGTCTCGATCATATGGACCGGGATGCGGATGGTGCGGGCCTGGTCGGCTATGGCCCTAGTTATGGCTTGCCGGATCCACCAAGTGGCGTAGGTCGAGAACTTGTAGCCGCGCCGGTATTCGAACTTGTCGACTGCCTTCATCAGGCCGATGTTGCCTTCCTGGATCAGGTCCAGGAATTGAAGCCCGCGGTTGGTGTACTTCTTGGCGATCGAAACAACCAGGCGCAAATTGGCTTCGACCAGCTCCTTCTTGGCGATGTCGGCTTCCAACTCGCCCTGCTTGATGGTGGCCAGAGTCCGCTTCAGCTCGGGAGGCGTGGCCTGCACCCGCTCTTCGACCTCCAGCAGCTGGCGTTCGATTTCGCGCAGGCGCATCTTGACTTTCTTGGACTCATCCAGCTTGAGCGGCGACTCCTGCAGTTTGCGCAATCGCGTTGCCTCGCGTTCCAGCCGAATCACCCTTTCAACCGTATTCTTGATCGAGCTGACCAGCTTGTCGTGAACCAGGGGAGTCAGGCCCAGCGAGCGGAAGGTCCGGGCAATGGGGATCCGATAGCGGGCCAGCTTGGAGAGCTGGCGCTTGTACTCCTGGGTATCCTTCTTCATCCGCGTCAGGCGGCGACGCACTTTGATGGCCTCTGCCTCCATCCCGGCAATGCCGTGCAGATCCTGGATCACGGAAAGACGGCGGTTTGCAAGGACTTCTTCAGTCAGCTCGTCCTCGGTGAAGATCACCAAAGCCTTGATCGCAATGGCGCCGCTTTCCAAGGCCCGGCAAAGCTTGAGAACCTCGCTGACCACCACCGGAGAGCGCGAAACGGCCTTGAGGACGATTTTCTGGCCCCGTTCAATGCGCTTGGCGATTTCGACCTCGCCTTCGCGGGTCAGCAGCGGAACGGTTCCCATTTCGCGCAGGTACATGCGAACCGGGTCATTGGTCTTTTCCAGGTCCGGCGTCGCGCCCTGCTCGTCGTCGTTGCTGCTCTTGGAGCGAAGCTTGCCCTGGACGTGGCTGAGTTGGTTCTCCGAGTCGATGACCTCGATGCCGGCATCGCCGAACAGGTAGAAAATGTGATCCAGATCCTCCGAGGATTGGATGTCGTCCGGAAGAGCGTCATTGATTTCGTCGTAGAGGAGGTAGCCTTTCTCCTTGCCCAGGCTGATCAGATCCTTGACACCTTCGTACTTCTCTTCGATGGCCAATTGGGTCACCTCGGTGGTTTTGATAAAGCTTCCAGCTTAAAAGATTTCGCCTTTGCAGATCAAGCGTTGCCCGCCCCAGCGGCAGCCTCTCTGGGAGCGTGCCCTTTGCGGGACAATGATTGCAGTTGAGCCATCAATTCCATCTGCACCTTGAAGTCCAGCCCAGGCTCGGCCAGGCGGGATTTCAACTCGATGCGGCGGCGGCGGTTTTGCTCCCTGCGCAGGCATGCGATGCTCCCGCGCACATGGTCTTCGTCCACAGGGACGTCCACTTCCTTAAAGGCCATGCGTTCCACCAAATCGCGCATCTGCTCGTCCGTACTCTCGGAACGCAGCTTGTGAACCGAAAGCTCTTGCCCTTGGTGCCGGAGGTCAAAGACCGTCCGGAACAAGCTCTCGGTCTCCAAGCCCGCAAACAGCTCCTCATCGGTACCTTCAAAAACAGCCGTGCATAGCGTCGGCTCGAGGACGGCTGCCAGCAAGACCTTCTCAGAGAGAGTCACGCCGCTTTCCTCAACCTGATCGCTCTTTTCGACCGACGCCCCGGAAGCCTGCGGCTTCCCTTTTCGCCGAGGCATTTTACGCAATTCGGACCAAAGCAATCCTTCATCGACGCGCAGGCGCACTGCCACGCGGTTCAGCCACTCCGCTCTTTCTACGTTATCGGCCATCCTCTGCAGGTAGGGTAGGATCCGGGTCACGATTTCCCGCTTTCCTGCGGGGCTGAATGCATCTTTCACCTCTTGAAGCTGCTTTTCCAAAATGTACTCGACAAATGGGGGAGCCTGCTCGATCTTCAGCCGATAGGCTTCGACGCCGTTTTCGCGCACAAAGGTGTCAGGATCCTGGCCTCCCGGAAGCTGCATGACCCGGATTTGAAAACCCTCCTCGAGCAGCAAGTCGATGGAACGCATGGTCGCCTTGGCCCCGGCCAAGTCGGGGTCGAAGTTGATCACCGCATTGCGTGAAAAACGGGCCAGCAAGGAGACGTGCCCGGAGGTCAGGCTGGTTCCCAGCGAGGCAACCACATTCTTGACGCCGAATTGATAGGGGACGACGCAGTCGAAGTATCCTTCCACCAAGATGGCCTGGTCCAATCGCCGGATCTCGTCGCGGGCCACATCCAGCCCGAAGAGGTGCCGGCTTTTGACGTAGAGGTCGGTTTCCGGGGAATTGAGGTATTTGGGTCGCCCGTCGCCTAAAATGCGGCCTCCGAAGGCGATGATCCGCCCGGTCAGGTCACGGATGGGGAACATGATCCGGCTGCGGAAATTGGAGTAGACCTCGCCCCGCTCGTTCTGCTTGGCCAAGCCGCAGGCCAAGGCGTCCTGACGGGTATACCCTTGCTGGAGGATCCGCTGCAGCAAGACGTTTCCCGGCGGTGCGCAGCCCATCTGAAAAGCCTGGATGGTGGCGGAGTCGATTTGGCGGGAGTCCAGGTATTGCCGGGCCTGATGCCCGCCGGAGGCCCTGAGTGCTTCTTGGAAGAAGCGTCCTGCCAATTCCATGAGCTTGAAGAGGCGGTTTTTTTCCTCGATTTGCTTCTGGGAGACCCGGCCCGATGCAGGCAAGGGGATTCCGCAGCTTTCCGCCACAAAACGGATGGCCTCGGGAAAGCTCAGATTCTCCATCTGCATGACGAAGCCGAAGACGTCGCCGCCGACGCCGCAGCCGAAGCACTTGAAAATCTGCTTTTCTTCGTTGACCCAGAATGAAGGGGTTTTTTCGTTGTGGAACGGGCAAAGCGCACCGTATTCCCGCCCGCTCTTCTTGAGGGGGACGTAGCGGCTCACAAAATCGACAACGCTGACCGAATTGCGAACCTGCTCGACAAAGGAATCATCAAAAGCCATGCTCTCGCCTCTCAAGAGCCTGACACGTGCTCACGTGCTCTCTCGCCTGTTTGCTGTTGTGGTCTTCGGATGAGGTTCGGCAATTCCCGCCTTTGCCGGTTGCGAATGCGGCGCATCACTCGCGCAACGTCACGCGTGTCGCACCGCCTTCTCCCTTATAGCTTGCCACATGAGGGTGTCTTTTGAGTAGCTCAGAAATGGCCTTGCGCAGCTTTCCCGATCCAAAGCCGTGAATCAGCAAGACTTCCCTTTGCATGGCGACAAATGCGCGGTCCAGGTATTTGTCTGCCCGGCTGATTGCCTCGTCGACAGTGGCGCCGATCAGGTTGAGCTGCGGGTCCACCTCATCGACGGCATCAAGAGTCACGTTGCGGGGCAAGCGCCGCTGCCGGTCCTGCAGCTGCGGCTCAGCCATTTCCAACTGGCCGGCAGGGCAGGTCATCCGCTTGCCTTCGAACTCCGCGGTCACGTCGGAGTGTTTGATGGAGAGCACCTTGCCGCACTTGCCAAACATCTTGTGGCGAACCCAATCCCCTCGGCGGAGCTTCCTGACCGAGGCCCCTTGGTCCTGCGAATCCTTGCCGGACTCCTTGAATCGCCGCCGGAATTCCTCTTTGAGCAAAGCCTCCTTGCGCTGGTTCTCCTGCCTCAATCGGGCCGCCTCGAAGCGGTCCTTGACCCGTTTCAGGTAGCGTCCGCAGTCGCTTTTGAATTGGCGCGACCAAACCTCAAGAGCCTTTTGAAATTCCTTTCCCTGCTTCTCTACAAGTTCGGACTGCTCTTGCTGCAGGCGGGCCTTTTCCTCTCTGAGCCGCTGCCTGCCCAGTTCCATGTCCTGGCGGGATTTGTGCAGCGCGTCCAGTTCCTGCCGCAGATGCTCCAGGTAACGCTCGGCCTGGCGTTCGGAATCGCTCATCCGGCCGCGCGCCCGCTCGACAATTTGCTCGGGCAGCCCCAGACGGAGGGCCATTCGCAGCCCGCTGCTGTCTCCAGCCAGTCCGAGGCGAATCCGATAGGTGGGCTCGTGGGTCTTGGGGTCCAGTTCGACGCAGGCGTTTTGCAGGCCGGGATGAGAGGAGGCGAAGACCTTCAATGCCTGGTGATGGGTGGTGGCCACGACCAGCGTTTCACGGCCTTGAAAGTACTCCAGGACGGCGATGCCCAGGGCCGACCCGTGGGCTGGGTCGGTGCCGGTCCCCAATTCGTCGATCAGGATCAGGCTGGGCGGCGTCAGCGACTCGATCATGGAGCGAATGCGCAGAATATGGGCCGAAAAAGTGCTCAAGTGGGCGCTGATCGACTGATGGTCGCCAATGTCGGCCAAGACTTGCCGAAAAACGGGCAGGCGGGCCCGGGCTGCCGGCACGGGCAGGCCGGATTGGGCCATCAAGGCCAGCAGCCCGACCGTTTTCAGCGCCACCGTCTTTCCTCCCGTGTTGGGGCCGCTGATGACCAGGCCGTTTTGGTCCTTTCCCAGGCGAACCGAGATGGGCACAGTGCCCTCGCCCAAACCGGCCAGCAAGAGGGGATGCCGGGCCTGCTCCAGCACCAGCCCTCGACCGGCACCGAAATCCGGTGCCAGGCAACGGTAGCGCTGGGAAAACCCGCAGATGGCAAACAGTGCGTCCGCCTGGCCCATGCGCAGAGCCAGATCGTCCAGTGAATCCAAGTTGTCGCGAAGCGTCCCGGTGAGCCGTTCCAAAACCTGCCGTATGATTTCCAGCTCCTGCTCCTGAGCCGAGATGAGCTGATTGTTGAGCGGCACCACGGGCAGGGGTTCCATGAAGACTGTGGCACCCGAGGAACTGGCGGCGTGAACCACTCCCTGAATGTCCCTTTGCCGCTCCGACCGGACGGGGATGACAAAGCGCCCGTTGCGGGATGTGACAAAGGGATCCTGGATGAGGCTTTCGGCGCTTTGCCCGGAAAAATAGCCCTTGAGGCGATCCTGCACCTGCCGGCGCAAGCGGGCCTGGCGTCGGCGCACCTGGCCAAGCTGAGGATGGGCGCTGTCGCGGATCTCGCCATTGCGGTCGAATGTTCGTTCGATGGCCTCGATCTCTTGCCGGCAAGTTCCGGCTGAGGCTGTCAAGGCCTGCAATAGGGGCCAGCCGCCCGCCCTGAAAGCCTTGAGCATCTCCCGTCCTGCCTTGAGCACCTCGAGCAGCATTTGGAATTGCTCCGCATCGAGGACGCTGCCCGTTTCACGGAGCTTGAGGAGGATGGGGCGGGGATCCTGCAATTCACTCATCCGGATGCGGCTGGACTCATCCAAGAACCGCCCGCATTCTGAGATCAGCTCGAAGCGTTCCTCCAGCCAGCCTTGATCGGCGCTGGGCGCCAGTTCGGCCAGCAGTTCCCGGCCGGACGAGCTTTGGGCGTACTCCTGAACGAGCTCCAGTACACGCTCGAACCCCAGCAGCCGGCGTGTCTGACGATCCATCTCAGCCGAATGAAGCCACTGCTGCTGCGGTGGGGCGGGGCCGTGCCTTGAATTCTTGGGTCTCTGCGCCGTGCTCGATGTGTCAGCCATTTCAGTCCAAAATCAAGAACTCGATCCTGCTGAAAACCCCGGACGGGCTACAACCCGAGATTGCCAGCACTGTTAGTTTAAGGCAGAGCAGTGTCCCGTGCGATTCGGCCGCTCTCGCGCCAGCGCAGATCCAGCCCAGCCACTGCGGCGGCGTAAGCATTCGGTTAACCCGTAGGAGGAATCGAATCGAGTAGCTTCTTTAGTTAGGGCCGCCGCCGGGCCTGCCCCGGCTGAGACCACGACTGGAAAGCTAGATTCGGTGGAGCCAAACAATTGCGCATCCCCTCCCCTCCTCCGGGGCGGGATGCCGCCCCGGAGGAGGGGAGGGGATGCGCGGAGACTGCGATGAGGTTGCTGGCTTGCGGCCTAGCCATTCAGTCATTCGCTCCGCCGGGGCGGGC
>JANQFM010000608.1 GCA_028277865.1 Acidobacteriota bacterium | reverse complement strand
CAGCCGCCACCGCCAGGTCACCTACGTGCCTGACGGGACCGATCTTGCAGCAATGCTGCGCCGCAGGACCAATCCCGGCGATCTGCTTGTAACCCTGGGTTCCGGCGACGTTTGGAAAGTAGGAGAGGAATTTCTTGGCTAAGAAGCAAACGGCCTCTTCAGCAAGTCGATGGGCGTCCTGGCGCGGCCGGATTGCATTGGCCTTGCGCATTGCTGCCGTTGCTGCACCGACGCTGGTGGTGGCTTTGACTGCCTACTGGGCATTCACTTCGGCCGGCGGTGGCATCTTTGCGCTCTCCAAGGTCGAATACCAAGGGTTGAGCAAACTGCACCGGTCCAGCTTGGATAAAAGGATTGAGCGCAGCCTTTCCAGGAACATCCTGCAGCTGGACCTCGAGAAAATCCGCCGAAGTGTGGAAGGAGCCTCCTGGGTGAAAAGTGCTGTGGTGAGGCGGCGATTGCCCAACCAACTGGTCATCTCGGTCGTGGAGAGGAGACCTGCTGCCGTGGCGCAAGTCGGCAGCAAGATGATGCTGGTCGACCCGGAGGGCGTCCTTTTGGGCCAGCTCGATCCCGGAGATCCTCTGCCCGAGGGCCCTGTGGTGGTCGGGCTGCTGAATCCAACGGAAGGCAACGCCGTCCAGCAAAACCGGCAGCGTATGCAGATGTACCTCCAAGTGATTCAAGACCTCTCCCTGGGTGAGCCGGACTACGCCCGGCGTGTCTCGGAAGTCGATGTCTCCAACCTGAAGCGGGTGGCGGTGATCCCCAGCGACGAGCCGGTCCCCGTCTACCTGGGCGACCAGCAGTTCCGCCGGCGCTATCAGGTCTTCGAGTCCCAGAGGGAACTTTACCTGGAGTACAAGCGCAAGCACGGCCGCATTGACGAGGTCGATGTCTCGTTCGAAAAGCGGATCATTTTCAAGACCCCTGCCGAGAACGAGAAGGCGGTCAACCTGCAGCCGCCTGCCAGCGGAACAGGCCTTTAAGACATGATCACCAAGCGCCGCACAATAACGGCCATCGATGTAGGAACCTGCAAGGTCTCTACGGCGATTGCTTCGCTGAATCAAGGGAAAATCGAGCTGCTGGGCCTGAGCAGCCTGCCTTCCAGGGGAGTGCGCAAAGGGATTATCGTCAACCTCAGCCAAGCCGTGGAATGCATCAGGAGTTGCCTGGAAGAAGCCGAAAGGCAGTCCGGGACGGTGGCCGAGTCGGCTTTTGCCTCCGTCGGCGGCCCCTACATCGTGGGAGTCAATTCGAGCGGTGCCTCAGAGGTGCTCAGCGGGGGATCAGAGATTGGCAGCGAGGACATCCAACGAGCCGTCGAAGCGGCCCGTGCATTCCCGTTGCCCGACAATTCCCAGCTCCTGCACGTCCTGCACAGGAGCTTCAGCGTGGACGGCCAAGAGGGAATTTCCAATCCCCTGGGAATGCAGGGGCGGCACCTGGAGGCCAATGTTCACTTGATCCTCAATGCCTCCAGCGCGGTCAACAATCTGGTCAACGCCATCAACAAGACCGGGGTGGTGGTCGAAAGCGTATTCGCTCAGCATCTGGCGGCCGGCATGGCCACCTTGAGCGATGACGAACGCGAATTGGGCAGCCTGTTTATCGATGTTGGCGACGGCACCACCGATGTGGCCATTTACCGTCCGGGAGGAATCTGCCACAGTCAATCCCTGCCTTTGGGGGGAGGGCGGATCACCAAGGATATCGCAATCGGCCTCAAGGCAACTCTTGAGGAAGCCGAAAGCCTCAAGCGCAGCAAGGTCACAGTGGATCTGGCCGGCGTGCCCGATGGGGATCTGGTCGAAGTGATCGGTGCGGGCAATGGGCAAAGGCAAAGCCTCTCCCGCCAATTGCTTTGCCAGATCGCCCAGGCCCGCTGCGACGAAATCCTGCATCAAGTGCTGGAGATTCTCCAGGCCCAAAAGATTCGAAAAGAACTGCTCAGCAGGGCGATCATCAGCGGGGACGGCGCCATGTTGGAAGGATTTCCCGAACGTGCTCAGGAAATCCTGGGCCTTCCGGCCCGCAGGGGCTTTCCCCGCAACGTCGTGGGGCCGGGGCACGAGGCCTGCCACCCAAGCTGGAGCACCGTACTGGGCTTGCTGCTTTGCGCCCGCGACTTTCAAAGTGAAATGGCGGGCAGCCCAAGCTCTTTGAACGCACCCTTGTCCCGGCTGATGCCGAGCCGAAAGGTGCGCAACTGGTTTCTGGGCCGTCTCAGCTAATAGAACCGCTGAACGGCTTGAAGAGGAGTCAAGCATCAGAATAAGCCGCTTGGATTGCGGAGGATTTATCCATGGCAAGTTTTACATTCCCTGAAGAGCACCAAGGACTCAAGCTTTCACTGGAAGAGGGTCTCTCGTCAGGCGCCCGAATCAAAGTGGTCGGCATCGGCGGCGGCGGCTGCAATGCGGTCAACCGGATGATCGAGGCCGGAATAGAGGGCGTCGAGTTCATCGCAGCCAACACCGACGTCCAAGCCCTCAAGCTGTCACGGGCCGACATCCGCATCCAGCTGGGCGAAAAGCTGACGCGGGGGCTGGGCGCGGGTTCCAACCCCGAGGTGGGGCGCCAGGCGGCGCTGGAAGACACCGAAAAGATGATCGAACTGCTGGACGGCGCCGACATGGTCTTCGTCACCGTGGGCCTGGGCGGCGGCACGGGAACCGGCGGCGCTCCAATCCTGTCCAGCCTGGCAACCGAACTGGGCGCCTTGACCGTCGCCGTGGCCACCAAGCCCTTCCAGTTCGAAGGGCGCAAAAGAACCCTCCAGGCCGAGCAGGGCTTGTCCGACCTGCAGAACAGTGCCGATACGGTGATCACCATCCCCAATGAGCGCCTGCTCAGCACGGTTCCCGCCGGTACGACGCTTGCCGATGCCTTTTGCTTCGCCGACGACGTGCTTCGCCAGGCTGTGCAGGGGATCAGCGACCTGATCACCGTACCGGGCATTATCAACCTCGACTTTGCCGACGTGAAAACCATCATGACGGGCATGGGAATGGCCTTGATGGGCACAGGCACGGCCGAAGGAGACGACCGGGCCCTGGAAGCCGCCCGCAAGGCCATCAACAGCCCCCTCCTGGAAGACACCGACATCCAGGGCGCCCGAGGCGTCCTGATCAATATCACGGGCAGCAGCAACCTGACCCTGCACGAAGTCAGCGAAGCCAGCCGGCTGGTCCAGGAATCGGCCCATCCCGAGGCTCATATCATCTTCGGTTCGGTCTTCGACGACAATATGGACGGCAAAGTCAAGATCACCGTCATCGCCACCGGCTACGAGGAAAACGAGGGGCAGAATGGCCAGCCCCGTGCGTCCGCAGCGGTCCCCAACGGAAGCAACGGCCAGACCGGCAAAGAGCAGCAAGCCAAGCACGCCTCGCTGCGCCAGCACTTCCTCAAGAACCTGATCGACAGCGACGACGATCTGGATGTACCTGCCTTCTTGCGCAAGAAAGAGGAGTAAGGACCTTCACCCGGAGTAATCGACGGCAGTCATCGCCAGCACTTCGGCCAAGCGTTGGACGGACTCCAGATCAACCCACTCCTGATCGGAATGAGCACCCCCTCCAACCGGCCCCAAGACGAC
>JANQFM010000519.1 GCA_028277865.1 Acidobacteriota bacterium | reverse complement strand
ACAAATTCGATCCCCAGATGGTCGCCTACCTGTGGGAGGGCCACCCGGCGCCGGACGCGCCTGCACAGGAGTTCTTTTACACCAGCAAGCAAAGCCTGACAGCGCTCAACGCGACCTGGTCCGAAACGACTCCTTTGGCCGACCGCAAGGTGTCTGACGCGCCCAATCCGGCCATGGAGCTCAAGCCGGTCATGCTGTGGGTGGACGCTTCGCAGCTCACGGCTCTGCCCTTTTGGCAGGGACCCAATGCCAGCACGGCCCCCGATTGCGCCGGCGTGTCGATCGAGCAGCTACGGCATCCCAAGCCGGGCCAGCCGGCCACCAAATGCCATCCCGAGCCCAACACCTGGACCCACTGCGTGTTGATCGACCCTGCCGCCCAGACGACCGAATTGAGTCCGGCCACCCAGGATCAGTTCGACGCTGCCGACAAGTCCCAGGCACCCCAATGCAGCAGCCTTGAAAATGCCCAATACGGCGGGTTGAACATGCTCTACAACTTCAAGCTGTCGGCTGCAGAGGCGGCAGCCTTCAAGCAGGCCCAAGGTGGCAATGCCGAGGCCGGAGACTTTGCGGTGCTGGTGGCCATGCACGTCAACACCAAGGAAATCGTCGATTGGACCTGGCAGACCTTCTGGTGGCAGGGGGGACAAATCCCGCCTCAGGACTATCCGGGCGGTATGGCCAACCTGACAAGCGACGTCCAGGCGCCCTGGAGCTACTATTCCATGTGCACCGCCTATTCGCAGACCACCCAGCCCGACAACCAGGGCGACATGCGTGTCTGCTTCAATCCTTTCTTGGAGACTTCAACAGGCATCCCCGACGGGCTGCGCTCCAACTGCGTCACCTGCCACGGCACGGCGCGCATCCCTCAGCCCGGCAACTTCTATCCGCCCACTTACGACATGCCGGTCAACTTCGGCGACCCGGCCTACTTTGCCGGCACCACCAAAACCGACTTCTCCTGGGCCATCCCCCTCAACCCCAAGGACTAGCGAGGCAGCGCCTCTGGCCAGAGACGGGAAGCCACAGAGACACCGAGACACAGAGATCAGAGAGCTCTTTCTGATTCTTCTCTGTGCACTCGGTGCCTCGGTGGCAATTCTTTCTCCTCTTCCGTCTTTCTGCGCCTCTGCATGAAACCCCACTCCTAGGACGCTTCGTAGGCCTTGCGCAGCCAACCCACCAGATGCGAATCCACCTGGCTTTTGTCCGTGACCCGGACGCGATGGCTCACCATGGCATTGAAGCTGCCCGAGGCTTCCAGGCGATCGGTGGCAGGCTCGCCCTTGAGGTTGATTCCCACGTCGACACGGGTCTTGGTCGATGGCTGGATGATTCCGAACTGCTTGTTGCGGCGCAAGCTGACGTAGGCCTTCTTGGGTGCGACTTCAACGTCCTTGCCGAACTTGCCCACCTGCGCGACAAGCGCATCGTAAATGGGTCGCAGCCCCTGCTTGGCGCCCGAATACTGGGCCTGGACCAGGTCATCCCGACTGGTCGCCGCCTTGCCGGAATTGCGCAATTCGTGAGCCACCAGGCTGGCATAGCCGTGCGTCATGCCATGCTCGGTTTTCAAGTACTTCACAATTTGGCCATGCTTTTCCAGGCCGCTGGCCCCGGCAATCTTCAGCCATTGCTCGAGCGTTTTTCCGGTTTTGGCTTGCAGGTTTCGGATCATGGAAGCTGCCATTTCTTCCGGAGTGCTTGCCATATTCTCCTCCTTCGAAACAGGTTGGTTTCGTCTCAGTAACTCCTATTGCCAATGGCGGCAGAATAACATCTATCCAATTCGAAGAAATTCTGCGCCGGCCTGACATTGCGCTGCAGCGGGCATGATTGTGATCGGGATCACCGAACCGTGGGGCGAGTCTGGCCTAGAGTGGTCCAATCGTGTGATTCGGGTCACCGAATCGGCGGTGCAGGGCAGGGCGGATTGGAGAATTCAGGAGGAGTGAAATGAGCGCCGAAGATGAGCAACCCTCTGGAACTGACCTCTTTCGAACACCTGGATCTCCGACTGGCCATGCTGGTCTCCAACCAAATGCGTTTGGACGGCAGCTTGGAGATCCTGCGCCCGCCCGATGCCAGGCAGGATTACCGCCCCCTCGTCGAGACCAGTCACAACATCATTCAGGAGATCCAGGAACTTCTCGATAGCTCATTCGAAAAACTCTCTTTGCCGCTTGACAAACGCCTCAACGATCAAGAACAGCAGCTCAATAACCCGGACTGGATGGAGGAACTGCAGACGGCATTGAATCAAGCCGCGGTGATGGCCGACAGCCTGCGCCGTCTGCCATCCGTTTCACAGCAGCAATTCGAGAGCTTCGGCTTTTTCCTTTGCCACTGGGTGACAAACTTTCGCAAAAGCAACCGATACGCGTCGACTTGGTGGCGCCAGCAGCACGAAAAGCGCATTCAGCCTTTGCAAAGCTCGTTACATTCGGTCGTTGAGGACCGCAGTCTGCAGGCTCAGCTGGAAGAGGTTTTCGGCCAGCTGCTTTATGTCCTGTGCCTGATCCGCTACTCCCAACAGTTGCTGAAGACCTGCCGGGACCGCCAACCGCTCATCTTGATGATGGTCCGCTGCAACGAATGCGCTCAGGGGGTTCTGGCCCAGATGGAGGAACTGCATCAGGCGGCCAGCACAAGAAACGCGGACCTGAAAGAGGCTTTATCCTGGAGCAGCTGCGCCCTCAAGCTCGAGGTCCGGCGAGTCCTCAAAGGCGACCTTCGCCACCTGGACGCCGAGATCAACTCCAATTCCTGCTACGACCGTCTGGACCGGGCAATCGGCATTCTCTTGAACGGTTTCGACAACACCGTCCGCCACTTGTTGAACAGTTTTGACCCCAACTTCGACGGGAGCAGGTTCCTGGGCGATCTGCGGGAGCAGTACCATAAATCCTGCCTGCTTCGGGACAGCCTGCAAAACCTCAAGATTGCGGTCGAGGGCGTGGAAGAGTCGCCCTCAGACAAGTCCTTGTCAAGCCTTCGCCAGTCCATTCAGGATTTCCCTGAACAGGCCTTCGCATCGCTTTACCGGCGCGACCAGCGCGTCATCGAAAAGTTTTCCCGCCAAGTCGAGGCCTCGGATCCCCAAGGGTTGGGCTTTAAGGCCCATCAATTCCAATCCTTCCTGGCCACCTTGCTCATAGAGGTGAAGAACCGCAGCGTCTTCTCCCATTTCGAACAACCCAGCTACGTGTCCTGAACAGCCGGGGGATCCTATTCCTCCGCCCTGGTCATAGCAAGCGGCAGCAATGTTCGGGCTGGGATGCGTGCGCTCCCGGGCGAGGCGCATCCCAGGGCTGGCAAAAGAGGCAGCCTCACAAGTTTTCCCCGACGCTGGCGTAGCTGATAGGGTCAGGTCGGCCAAGAACCGTTGACTCGGCAATTGGGTTCGCTTTCGGTATAACAGTATTCCAGTCAGGCTGGATGCCTGTGCCAGTTCAAGAATGCTGAGGGAATCGCCATGAAGAAGAAAACGAGAACGATACTGCTGAGTCACATCGCCGGCGAATTGCAGCTGGCCCGCCTGCTGAAGAAATGGATCGAGTCGTCGCTGGGCTCGGACTGTCAAGTGGTTTCCAGCCTTGCCAGCGCCAAAACACCTGCCAAAAAGCGGCTGCAGAACGCCGCAAAATCGCTTGGATCCTGCTCCTGCTGCGTGATCTTGGCCAGTAGGGCCTCCTTGGCCGAGGGTTGGATTCAGGTCGAGGCCGGGGCGGCTTGGAGGGAGGGAATTCCCATCGTCACGCTGTGCCACTCCGACCTGAGCCAGCGCGATCTGCCGGAGCCCCTGTCGCTTTGGCCCGCAGCGGAAACTCGCCGCGGCAAGTTTTGTGACGAATTTGCAGGGCTGCTGGGCCAGCAAGCCGGATTGCCGGCAGTTGAGTCCCCCAAGGACATCCTGGAGGAAATCCGGGAGGCCGAGCGCCAAGTAGCGCCTGCTGCGAGTTTGGACATGCTGGATTCCTCCCAATTGACCCTGCTGATCGATCTGGGGCGTCGCATCGTCTACCCCAAGAAGCTGGAAGCCGCCGCAACCATCGCTCGTGAAACAGGCGGCTATGAGCGCGAGGTCGAAAAGCTGCTGGAGGGACTGGCTGTCAGCGGGCACCTGGAAAAGCAAGTCGACAAGGAAGGCCTGGCCCGATACCGCCTCAAGGAAGCTGCCTTGGCCCAACTCCTGTTTGCGGGCTACATCGATTAGCCCGGACGGGTTAGCCCCGAAATTCTCTTGACGGTCGAGTTGATCCTGGCGCACAGGTGGCTTAAGATCACGACATCCTGTGGGTGGAGGGACGATGAGGCTTTCCGATATTCTGATTCTGTTGGCGGGGCTGGCCTTGTGCCTGTTTGGTGCGCTTTTTGCAGTCGGCGGCCTTGCCAATGCCATCGAGCCTCCCGAGGGGCAGTCGGCGGCGGTTTTCGTATTGCTCACGCTTTTTCTCGGCGTTGTTCCCTTTGTCGGCGGAATGTGGATGTGCGTCTGGTCCAGGCGGCGAAGCAAAATGCGGTTGGTGGAAAGCCAGGAGCGCCTGATTCTCCAATTGGCCCAACAGCGGGGCGGACGCCTGACCGTTGCCGACGTGGCCTTGAACACCGCCCTTTCCTCCAATCAGGCCCAGCTGCTGCTTGAGCAGTACCACTTGGACGGCCTCTCGCGTGTGGGCGTTTCGGATGGCGGAGTGGTCGAATACACTTTCCAGGGATTGGTGCAGGAAGGGACCGAGTCCGTTGAAGATTCCCCAGCAGGCCTGGCAGGAGACGAACGAGGGTGATGATGGATCGATTTCGCGCCGTTGGACTGGCCTCGACAATGCTTCTTTGGCTGGTATCCTCAACAGCCGCACAGCAGCCGAGGCCCCGAGTCCCCCGATTGCCTGCCTTCGAATTGCTCGACCTGTCGGGCCAAAAGCGGACACTGCAGGATTTGAAGGGCAAGGGTGCCACTTTGATCAACTTCTTCTTTCCCGGCTGCGGCGCCTGCAACACCGAGATGCCTCACCTGAAAGCCCTCTACGAGAAATACCGTGAACAGGGATTCGAGTTGATATCGATCAATTTACTGCCTGAGCAGAACGGTCTCATCGCCGATTGGGCCGAGCGAGGGGATTACAGGCATCCCATCCTCAAGGCGCCTGAAGACGACAGCTCCTTTGCCCGGCGCTATTTCGTGCGCAGCACACCCACCAACTACCTGGTGGATGGCGACCGATGGCCCGTGCGGCGCTGGCGCGGCTACTTGCCGGGCAACGAGAAGCGGATGGAAAAAGAGATCCGCCAGTTGCTCGGATTGGACCGTTAGCCCCAATACTGCTCAGTTAAGGGGAATTGTGCTGGAAGCAATGGAGGCCACGTGCCGGGCTTGTCCCGGTCGGGCCGTGTTTAGTGACCAGACCCGCTTCAAAAGACGCTATCGCCACCACGGAGCTTGACTCCGTGGAGCGATGTTTCATGGCTGTGATCCCAATCTCCGACAAGTGCTCCCAGCCCAGGCAGCCGCCCGTCCCGGAGGAGTGAGCAGTCGAATGACGGGTTGGCCACCATTGACCCGGATCTGTCACGGATGTGTCGTCGCGAGGGGCCGCTGACGCCCTCCTGGCAAGGCGTTGCGACCTCTTCAGCCCGAGCTGACGGTTTGTGCCCCTCATGGACGCTTTGCTACACTTTTTCCTATGAAGCGAGCCCTCTTCCTGGCCTGCGTCTTTGCGTGCTCCCCCCTGACCGCCGATATTTTGAAAGTGGAGATCGACGGCGGCATTGACCCGGTGACTGCCGAGTTCATTCAGTCGGCTGTGGAACGTGCCCGTGAGGAAGATGCGGAGATGCTGCTCATCCGGCTTTCCACTCCGGGCGGATGGGCAACGTCAATGCAGGACATCATTCAGCAGATCCTCAATTCTGAAGTTCCCATCGTCTGTTACGTCCACCCTCAAGGGACTCACGCCGCTTCGGCCGGGTTCTTTGTCTTGCTGGCCTCCGATGTGGCCGCCATGTCGCCGGGAACCAACACCGGTGCGGCGACCCCCGTCTTTCCCTTGGGCGGCGAAAACGAGACCATGCTGGCCAAGGTCAAAAACGACGCATTGGCCAGCTTGCGCAGCATTGTGGAACGTCGGCAGCGCAACTACGAGATGGCGGCCAAGGCCGTCGAAGAGGCCGAGTCCTTCACGGAACAGGAAGCCCTGGAGGGAGGGTTGATCGATTTGGTGGCCGAAGACGAAGCCGATTTGCTGGCTCAATTGGAAGGCCGCGAGATTTCGCGTTTCACGGGCGAGAAGCAGATCCTGACCACCCGCGGCCAGAAGGTCGTCCAAGTCGAGATGACCTTTCGTCAACGCCTGCTCTCGACGGTGGCCCAGCCCAATTTGGCCTTGATCCTGGGGCTGATCGGCCTGTTGGGCCTTTACTTCGAGTTCACCAATCCCGGATTGGTGGTTCCCGGAGTGGTGGGTGCCATTTGCCTGCTGCTGGGCTTGATGGGGTTCGCCATGCTGCCCATCAACATGATCGGCGTCATGCTGATCCTGCTGGCGATCGGCTTTTTCATCGCCGAGATCAAGGTGCAGGGCTTCGGTATCCTGGGGATCGGAGGGGCGATTGCCATGTTTTTGGGCTTGTTGCTGCTGATTGACAGTCCGTTTCCGGAACTGCGCATCGATCCGATGCTTGCCTTGGGGGCGGTGATCGCCTTCACGGTGGTTTTCCTCTTCCTGATGCGGCTGGCCTTCCGTGCCGTCGTTTCACCGGTCCAGACCGGCAATGAGGGGCTGGTGGGGCGTCAGGGCGTGGCGCGCAGCGAAGTCAATGCACGAGGCGGCAAGGTATTCATTGCCGGTGAGTGGTGGGACGCGGTCTCTGCCAAGCCTGTGCCTGCCGGGGACCGTGTCCGTGTGGTGCAAGCCGACCGGCTCTCCTTGACTGTCGAGTCCGCAGAGGAAAGAGTTTGACAGGATTCACCGGAATGAAGCCGATTCTCTTCAGATCTGAGCCTGCTCACCCTGTCATGATTGCAGGCGCGTTCTCCAAATGGATGCGTCAGTCCGGGATGTTAGCCTGATCGCTGATCACAGCGGCGGCGCTCCGGCCTGGCGGCGCATCTGATGCAACAAATGGAAGGTGGTGAAAAACCATGCCTCAGTTAATAGGCCTGCCCTTTCTGCTGATTATCTTCTACCTGCTTTCGTCCATCAAGATCTTGCGCGAATACGAACGCGGAGTCATTTTCAGGCTGGGACGCCTGCTGCCCGACGCCAAGGGGCCGGGGATCATCTTCGTCTTCTTCCCCATCGACCGCATGGAGCGGATCAGCTTGCGGACGGTGACCATGGATGTGCCGCCCCAGGACGTCATTACGCGCGACAACGTGTCGGTCAAGGTCAACGCCATCGTCTATTTGCGCGTCATGGACTCCAACCGGGCGGTGGTCACAGTTGAAAATTACCTTTACGCCTGCTCCCAATTGGCCCAGACCACCTTGCGGTCGGTGCTGGGAGAGGTCGAATTGGATGACCTTCTCAGCAAGCGCGAAACACTCAACGAGAAGCTGCAGTCGATTCTCGACCAACAGACTGACGAATGGGGGATCAAGGTCTCGCTGGTGGAGGTCAAGACAGTCGACCTGCCGGCCGAAATGCAAAGGGCCATGGCCCGTCAAGCCGAGGCCGAACGCGAGCGCCGCGCCAAGATCATTCACGCTGACGGAGAGTACCAGGCCGCCGAACGCCTGCTCATGGCCGCTCAGACGATGGCCAATGAGCCAATCTCTTTGCAGCTGCGCTACCTGGGCACCCTGACCGAGATCGGGGCCGAGCAGAACTCGACCATTGTCTTCCCTGTGCCTATCGACATGGTGGCCCGATTCCTCAGCGGCGCGGGGCAGGAACCCGCTAAAAAGAGTGACGACAGCGAGGACTCTTCGTGATGGGCAGATTGAATCCCAGGGAGACCTTCATGCTCTTTGCGGCCATGGTGGGCTTTTCGCTGATCATGTTCGCAGGGGGCATCTATGTAGGCAAGACCTATTACGTCGAAGCGCAGCCGGTCGCAGCCGAGGGCATCGACAGCCCCCCGGCCGAGGACGTCAAAGCGCAGCTCGGCTTTTACGATGAGCTTCTGGACGATTCGCGCAGCAAAGCCCAGCCTGCCACAACGGCTGAAACGGCCCGCCCGCCCGGTGCCGGCCAGCAGCAGAGCGAGCAGGCCCCGCCCTCCGGCGCACAGCCCGAGCCGACCGAATCATCGTCCCCGGCCATTGCAAAGATCGAGGTGGGCTACACGGTCCAAGTTGGGGCGGTCAACAGCCGGCAGGATGCTGACAAGGTCATCGAGAAGCTGCAGCAGAGCGGCTACAGCGGGATGGTGGCGGAACCGGAGGAAGGGGGAGACCGCCTCTTCCGCGTCTGGGTGGGGCAGTTCGCCACCCGGCCCGAAGCCGTGAAGCTGGAGGAACGCCTCAAGGCCGACCAGTTCCCGACCTACGTAAAGAGGGTGCGCTTTCCCTGAGAAGGAATCAGGAATCAGCTATCAGAAATCAGGAAGTAGGGAAAGGCTCCAAGCGCGGGCTCCGGAAGCCGAAATCCCCCGGCCTCCGGCTTCTTCGCCCCTTCTCTGTTTGATTTCCGGAATTTGGCTGGTTTTGGCCTTCCCCAAGCCTTCATTTTTTCCCTTGGCTTGGGTGGGGCTGGCGCCCTGCCTTTACTTTCTGACATCCCGGCCATCCTGGAAAATGGTTTTGGCAGGGCATGCCCTGTTCAGCCTGGCCTTTTTCGGGGGGCTTTTCCATTGGCTGCCTGCCGCTTTGCAGGACTCAGGCCGCTCATCGGCGCTCACGGCATATGCTGCTTCGATGGGCTTGATCTCGCTGCAGGGCTTGCTGACGCTCCCTTTTCCTCTCTTGACACGCTTCAGCGCCCGGTTCTCCGCTGACCTCGCGCTGGCTTGCGCACCCGGGCTGTGGATACTGTGCGAGATATTGCGCAGCCGATTCCCTTGGGGCGGGATTCCCTGGGGGCTGCTGGGCCATTCCCAACTTCCCTCCCTATACCTGGCCCAGGCTGCCGACCTGGGCGGAGCCTTTCTGGTCTCATTCCTGCTGGCGGTCGTCTCCAGCCTGATAGTGCTGGGCTTTCGGCGGGGCAGCCTGCGTCTCCAGTTCGCTTGGGCGGTTGTCCTGGCCTTGGCTGTCGGTTATGGGTTCTATCGGGTTCTTTTCTGGCAGCCGGCCCGCGGCGAAGGGGTGACGGCTGCCTTGGTGCAGCCTGTCGTTCAGTCGGCCGCACAGCCCGAACATTACGCCTCCAGGTATTTCGAAGCCCTGCCCGCCCTTTATCAGCAGGCCGCCCTGCGAGGTGCCGACTGGGTTATCTTTGCCCAAGCCCCCAACCCATATTCCTTCGGATCCGACTTTTATTACACCGGCTTCTGGAAGCGTCAGGTGCAGACTTACGGGATCCCGTTGCTTTTGAACGGCGCAAGCCCCGATGTACACCGTCCAAGCAGCGCCCTGTTGCTTGACCGGCGAGGCGAGGAGGCCTACCGGCATGACTGGATTCAAACGATTCCTTGGATCTCGCCTGCCGGCGGCGCCTCTTCCAATCGGAGCGTGACCGTGGGTGAAGTTGCCGGGATCCGCTTTTCCAGCCTGATCGGCTTTGAAGCTCTCTTCGCGCCGCTGGCCCGCCAGGCGGTGCGGGAGGGTGCCAACCTGCTGGTGGTCGTCAGCGACGATTCCTGGCTGGGTGATGGCGCGGCGCTGCATCATTTGTTGAATGCTGCCCGGATGCGGGCCATCGAGATGCGCAAGCCTGTGCTGCGCAGCGCCAATTCCGGACTCACTGCCTCCATCGATCCTTGGGGACGTAGCGGACCCGTCCTGGGTCCGTTCAGGCAGGATGTGCTGCTTGCCGAAGCGGATGGAACATTTGGAAGGTCGATTTACTCTATAATTGGTGATTGGCCTTGCTTGCTGCTGGCGGCTGCCAGTGCCGCGGCGTCCCTGCTGGCGCCCCGAGCGATGAAAGCAAGGGCTGACGATTCGCAGTAGGAGAAATCAGCATGTTGGATGAGGTCCAAGAGCGCTACAAAGACCTGGAAGAACGAGTGGGACACCTCTGGGAGTATCTTTGACGTAGACGGCAAGAAGAAGCGTCTGGCCGAGATCGAAGTCCAGATTGCCGATCCCGGCTTCTGGGATCGCCCGCAAGCGCAGCAGCAGGTTCTGCGTCAGCGCCGCCAGCTCGAAAACGTCCTGCAGCACGCCGGCGAATGCCGCACTGCCCTGGGTGACGTGCAGGCCTTGATCGAACTGGCGGACGAAGGCGAAGAGGTGGCGGGAGAGTTGAAGCAGGAGCTGTTGAGCCTGGAAAAGAAGGTCTCTGAGACCGAGTTGGAGACCTTGCTCTCCGGGCCTCACGACGCCAGCAATGCCTTTGTGACCATCCACTCCGGAGCAGGCGGCACCGAGAGCCAGGACTGGGCTGAAATGCTCTCGCGCATGTACTTGCGATGGTCCGAGCAAAACCGCTACCAGACCGAAGTCATCGACCTGCAGGCGGGTGAGGAGGCCGGCATCAAGTCGACCACCATTTTGGTCAAGGGCGAAATGGCCTACGGCTACCTGCACGCCGAGATCGGAGTCCACCGCTTGGTGCGCATTTCTCCTTTCGACCAAGGCGCCCGCCGCCACACCTCTTTTGCGTCGGTCTTTGTCACCCCGGAGGTGGACGATGACATTGAGGTCGAGATTGATGAAAAAGACCTGCGCATCGACACATACCGCTCCTCGGGCGCCGGGGGACAGCACGTCAACGTCACCGATTCGGCGGTGCGGATCACCCACCAGCCCAGCGGCATCGTGGTCCAGTGCCAAAACGAGCGCTCCCAGCATCGCAACAAGGATATGGCCATGAAGATCCTCCGATCCCGGCTCTTCGAGCTTGAAATGGAGAAGAAGCGGGAGGAGCTAAACAAGCTGGAGAACACCAAGGCCGAGATTGCCTGGGGCAGCCAGATCCGCTCTTATGTGCTGCATCCCTACCGGATGGTCAAGGATCACCGCACCAAGGTGGAGCGGGGCAATGTGGATGCCGTGTTGGACGGCGACCTGGATGAATTCATCCAAGCATTCCTGAAGATGAAAACCGTGGCCCGGTCGCGGGAGGAAAGCCTGGCCGAGACTTGAGAGGGTTCCGATGGACGAGGGAAACGAAGAGAGGGAATTGGAGTATCAACCTGAGGATGGCCTGCCCTATATCCCGCCGCCTTCCGGACCCAGCCCGGATGAGCTGCGCCACCAGGCCAAGAGCCTGCGCCGGGTGAGCGGCGACTCCATTCGAAGGGCCGGCGAAAACGAGGCGCCCGCCTGGGCCAAGCTGATGGCGGTCCTCTTTTTTGGGCTGATCATTTCAGGCGCCGTCTATGCCCTGATTTTCGAGGCGCCGCGACGGCAGTTGGCAATGGAGGCGGGCCAGCTCTGGACCCGTTTGGCCGGGCAGGAAGAAGGCCGGTTGCTGCGATTGCCCCCTCCAAGCCGGCAAGCCAGCATCCGCCAGTATGTGCAGGGTGAGCCCATGGCTCATTTCAGCGTGGGCGGTTCTGATTCATCGGGATTCCAGCCGCCGGAATTCATAGAACCCGATGGAATCCTCTATTACAATCTGACGCCTGAGCAGGCTCTGGCACAGGCCTCCGGCCAAGCCGGCCCGGCATCGGCCGCCTCGGCTGCCCCCCCGGAGAAAACCCCAGATGCCGTGGCTGCCTTCGAGTACCTGAAAGAGAGTTCGGAGGCGGCCCGCAAGCTGGCCGAGGGCGAAGTTGCGGGTTACGAGTTCAAGGAGTGGCGTCCGGTGCGCAACACTCCGCCCCGCTATTTGATCAATCTGGTGGCCGCCGACTCCCAGGGAAGGGAAGTCTCCCTGGTCTGGCAGGTCGATATGGAAAAGCAAGAGCAGCGCGCCATGAGCCAGCAGGCCCGTGAGTTGGCGGCTCAGTTCCAGTAGCCGGATGAAGGACGGATGGAATGGGAGTTTCACGCCTTCAAGCCAAGCGGTCTAGTGAGCTTGCGAACAATTAAACAACCACGCAAAGAGCGTAATTTGAAGGGAGAGGCTGGATGGGCTTCGTAACCGGTCCTCGTTCTCCGTTATCTTTTTCCCCGAATTTCCCATGAAAACAGCGATCATCACCGGCGTCACCGGACAGGACGGCTCTTACCTGGCCGAACTTCTCTTGGAGAAAGGCTATCGGGTGGTGGGGATGGTGCGCCGCTCCAGCACCGAGAACTTTGAGCGCATCGATCACCTGCACGGCAGGATCGAACTGATTCAGGCCGACCTGCTCGATCAGCTCTCCCTGATTGAACTGATGGAAGAGGTCAAGCCCCAGGAGGTCTACAACCTGGCCGCCCAGTCCTTTGTCCCCACCTCCTGGCAGCAGCCGGTCCTGACAGCCGAGTTCACTGCCCTGGGCGTCACTCGGCTGCTGGAAGCGGTCAGGCTGGTCAATCCCCGCATCCGCTTCTACCAGGCTTCCAGCAGTGAGATGTTCGGCAAGGTGAGGGAAACCCCCCAGAACGAGAGCACCCCTTTTCATCCCCGCAGCCCCTATGGTGTGGCCAAGGTCTACGGCCACTTCATCACGGTCAACTACCGGGAAAGCTACGATTTGTTCGCCTGCTCAGGCATCCTCTTCAACCACGAATCTCCCCGGCGCGGCAAGGAGTTCGTGACCCGCAAGGTGACCTACGGGGTGGCCAAGATCAAGCTGGGCGCCGAAAAGCAGCTGGCTTTGGGCAACCTCGATTCGGCCCGGGATTGGGGATTCGCCGGGGACTACGTGGAAGCCATGTGGCGCATGCTGCAACAGGATCTGCCGGGCGACTATGTGGTCGGGACTGGCCAGGCTCACTCCGTCCGCCAGCTGGTGGAGCTGGCTTTCGGCCATGTCGGCTTGGACTGGCGGGAGCATGTGGTGGAGGATCCGGCCCTGATCCGTCCGGCAGAAGTTGACCACCTGATCGCGGACAACCGTCGCGCCAAGCAGGAATTGGGCTGGTCGCCCCGGACCAGCTTCGAGGAGTTGGTCCGCATGATGGTGGAGGCCGACCTGAAGCGCGTTTCCCAAAGCTTGGCGGCTGGAGAGCGGGTTTGACCCTCATTCCGTTCACAAAGCCGGAAATTCGACAATGAAGTGCTTCGTGACAGGTGCGGGAGGCTTTGCCGGTTCGGCCTTTTTGCAGCTCCTCAGCCAGCAAGGGCATGAGGTGAGCGGCCTCTATTCCCGCACCCGGCCCGGCCCCGTCAGCAGCCTGCCTGCCGGCGACCTGCTCGACTTCGGATCCTTATCGGAATGGATTGGCAAATGCGATCCTGAATTGGTCTTTCACCTGGCCGCTCTGAGCAACCCGTTGCAGTCCCGGCGGCAACCTCGCGAATTTCTTGAGAGCAACGTCCAGGGAACGGTGAACCTGCTGGAAGCGGTGAGGGTGCGATGCCCGCGGGCACGGGTCATGCTGGTCAGTTCCTCCCAGGTCTATGCCCCTCCTGTGGCGGGGCAAAAACTGAACGAGGAGTCCCCGCTTGAAAGCTCCAATCCATATGCCTGCTCTAAGCGGATGGCAGAGGTGGCAGCCGAGCATTATCGGCAGAGCCTTGGATTGCGGGTGATCATCGTGCGCCCCTTCAACCACTCCGGGCCGGGTCAGCCGGCTTCGTTTGTCGTCTCGGATTTTTGCCGTCAGTTGGCCTTGTTGGAGCAGCGGGCTGCCAAAGGCGGCGAGCCGGTGATCCGGGTTGGAAACCTGGCGCCTGAGAGGGACTTTCTGGACGTCCGGGACGTGGTGCGGGCCTACCTGCTGCTGGCCCTCAAGGGGGAAGACGGGCAGGCTTACAACGTCTGTTCCGGTCAGGGAATCGCCATTCGGAACATCTTGGATATTGTGCTCTCCCAGGCACGGGTCGAGGCTGCGGTCTGCCAAGAGTCGGGTCGGCAGAGGGGGTCCGATCGACCGGTCGTGGTCGGTGACAACGGCAAGCTGAGCAGGGCCGCAGCGTGGATGCCGCAGATTCCACTTCAGCAAATGATCCGGGATACGCTGGAATACTGGCGGCAAGAGATCCGGAGATCTGAGGAATCCGTCATGCCACAGGCAAGAACGATTCGCCGGGCTGCACATTGACTCGGGCTGGGACATGCCTTTCCCGAGTCTCTTCGATCATCCTCCTACGGGTCCACCGTCTCCGCCAGACGCTCCCGGTTCCAGCGCTCCACGTCGCGGTTGATGTGCATGGAGCAGAATTTGGGTCCGCACATGGAACAGAACTCGGCGCTCTTGAAGAATTCGTGGGGCAGCGTCTCGTCATGCATCGATCGGGCTGTCTCGGGGTCGATGGCCAGCTCGAACTGACGGTTCCAGTCAAAGGCATAGCGGGCGCGGGACAACTCGTCGTCCCAATCGCGGGCGCCGGGGCGGTGGCGGGCCACATCGGCGGCGTGGGCGGCAATCTTGTAGGCGATCAAGCCGGCCTTGACATCTTCGGCATTGGGCAGCCCCAGGTGCTCCTTGGGAGTCACGTAGCAGAGCATGGCGGCCCCGGCATACCCGGCCATGGTGGCGCCGATGGCCGAGGTGATGTGGTCATAGCCGGGGGCGACGTCGGTCACCAACGGCCCCAGTACGTAAAACGGGGCGTCCTGGCAGATTTTGCGCTCTTTTTCGACGTTCATTCGGATCTGGTCGAAAGGAACGTGTCCCGGGCCTTCGATCATCACCTGGACGTCCTGCTCCCAGGCCTTTCGCGTCAGCTCGCCCAAGGTCTCCAGTTCGGCGAACTGGGCCTTGTCGCTGGCGTCGGCCAGGCATCCGGGACGCAGCCCGTCGCCCAGCGAAAGGCTGACGTCGTGCTTCCTGCAGATCTCCAGCAGGCGGTCGAAGTGGGTGTAAAGGGGATTCTGCTTGTGGTGGTGGACCATCCATTGGGCCATCAGGCTGCCGCCCCGGCTGACGATGCCGGTGATGCGGCCCGACACCAGAGGCAGGTGCTCCAGCAGGATTCCGCAGTGAACCGTCATGTAGTCGACGCCCTGACGAGCCTGAAGGTCGATCATGTCCAGCAGTTCATCGGGGGTCAGGTCGACCGGATTGTCGACCAGTTGGATGGCCTGGTAGATGGGCACAGTGCCAATAGGCACCGGACTGGCGGCGATGATGGCCTCGCGGATGGCGTTGATGTCGCCGCCGGTGGAAAGGTCCATGACCGTGTCGGCGCCGTGGTGGACCGCCACATGCAGCTTTTCCAGCTCCTGGCCGATGTTGCTGGTGACCGCCGAGTTGCCGATGTTTGCGTTGACCTTGCATTGGAATGCGATGCCGATCCCCATCGGCTCCAGGCGGTCGTGATGGATATTGGCGGGAATGATGGCACGTCCGCAGGCCACTTCCTGGCGCACCGCCTCCGGTTCCAGCTTCTCGCGCTGGGCCACGTACTCCATTTGCGGCGTAGTGATTCCTTGCCGTGCGTAGTGCATCTGAGTGACGTTGCTGCCGCTGCCATTATTGGATTTCATCAGTCTGCTTCCTCCGTTGGTCCGAACTTCTATGATAGACCACCAGGGGACGCAGGAAAAATCTCCGGCCGGACGACGGATTTCGCGCCAAGACGCAAAGTGCGCCATGGCTGGATGGCGGAAAATGACACGGCTTTTCGATATGATTTAGCGAATGGAGCAATTGGCGCTTGTAGACTTCCAGCCCCTGGTGCAGAAGCGGAAACGAGAGGCTCAGGGGCAAATCTTGATCGGAGATGCCTTGACGGTTTTGGGGACGTTGCCTCGCGAAACCTTCCGTTGCTGCGTCACCAGTCCTCCTTACTGGGGATTGCGTGATTACGGCATACCCAATCAAATTGGCGCCGAAGCCAGCCTGAATGAGTTCATAGGCAAGTTGGTGGCCGTTTTCCGGGAAGTGCGGCGAGTTCTTACAGAGGATGGCACCTTGTGGCTGAATATTGGCGATTGCTACACCAGCGGCAATAGAACCTGGCGAGCCATCGACAAGAAGAACCCGGCCCGCGCCATGTCTTACCGCCCCCCCACGCCGGACGGCCTCAAGCCCAAGGATCTGATCGGTGTGCCCTGGAGGATCGCCTTCGCCCTCCAGGACGACGGTTGGTACCTTCGTTCCGACATCATCTGGAACAAGCCCAACTGCATGCCGGAATCTGTCAAGGACCGACCCACCCGCGCCCATGAATACCTATTCTTGTTCTCCAAGTCCGAGAGGTATCACTACGATTACAAAGCGGTTCGGGAACCTTCCGCAGGTCGGCTCCGCAACCGGCGAACTGTCTGGTCTGTCCATACGGAAGCATATCCCGGTGCCCACTTCGCCACTTTTCCTGCTGGGTTGATAGAGCCCTGCATCCTGGCCGGATCAGATCCTGGGGACAATATTCTGGATCCGTTTTTTGGGTCGGGGACAGTCGGTGTAGCCAGCAGTCGGCACGGTCGGGACTATCTCGGTGTAGAACTCAACCAAGAATACGCGAGTCTCGCCAGTCGACGCTTGGGAGTACCGGTTTCGAAGATTCGATCGAATCTATAATGCCTGATGAGTTCCCAGTGCTGCGACCAGATTTGCAGATTTCCTTTTATCACCGCCTCAAGGATCTGCGGAAGAGATTCATGGCACAAGCTCTGGCGCGTGCCGTCGAATTGGTGCCGGTTCGACAGATTGACGATGAACTGACACGATTCGTCAATTCAAAAGCTCTCACTCGAGTGGCCAAGTTTGGGCTGCGTGGCGAACTCTTCTTCGCCGTTCCTTGTCTGGTAAAAAACCAACCCTTCTTGATTGGCTACTATCGCCTTTTGCTCGGGTTTTCGCAAAAGGAGTTCTACAACAAAGGGCCGTTCGGGCGTTTCTTCAATCTGGAAAAGAAAGGGATCATCAGCAACTCAGCTCAACCAGAAGTCAAGGCACTTTGCCGCAGCCTCATCGGATCTGCCGAGCATTTGGTCGATGGTATCGATCCGCTCTCCATTGGGATTATCCGTGATCTTCAAGTCTTGACTCTGGGTCCTCAGTTACGTGGAGGAAAAAACACGCGACTGGGCCAGGAAGCCACTCAGGCTGTCTATGCATTGATTGAAGGGGTGGTTTCTCCCTACCTCCAAGAGAAATCCAAGAAGGCAATGCAGATCCGCAACGACTCAGGCCGTACTGTGGCGATCCGGTTTTCAGGAGACCCAGACGTCGAGATCTCCGATGACTTGCGAGTCATGCTATCAATCGAAATAAAGGGCGGTGCGGATGCCTCGAATATTCATAACCGCCTCGGTGAAGCCGAAAAAAGTCATCAGAAGGCCAAGAAACGGCGCTGCTTCGAATTCTGGACAATTCACCGAGTCGGCATCGGCCAGGAAGCCGCTCGCCGAGATTCGCCTACTACGAGTCGCTTCTTCCATTTGGACAAGCTGTTGGAGCCTTTCAGTCCCGAGCATCAACGTTTCTGTGATCATTTGGCCTCGATAATCGGCATCCGATCAAAGAATTGATCAAGACCATAGGGGTGAGCCATCCAGATGATCCTGTCCATGCTCTCTGCTTCTCTCTGCCCCTCACTCCGCCTCTGTGCGCCTCTGTGTGAATCCTGTCTTTGTCACCGAATTGTCACTCCTCTTTCAAGCTTTTTCATCGTCGCAGCGCTTACTGTGGGCGCTCGCCGACCGGTTCGCCGGGGAGATGGATGAAAGAGGAATGAAATGGCTGAAAGAAAACCGATTCGAGACCTGATCCTTGCCGGAGCCCTGCTGGTCTGCCTTGTGCCGTTCAGCACGGCAGGAGATTCTGCCGCCGGGATTAATATGAAGAACCGTTTCATGACCCAGCGCAACTCATCCTGGGTGGAGTTCACAGTTGAGGCGCTGGGGATCGCCACCTCCAAGGGTCATTTCACGACTTTTGGCTCGACCGTTTTTTACGACCAGGAAAAGACCGAGAACTCCTCGGTGACCTTCTATGTCAAGTCCGACAGCCTGTCCATGGCCAACGGCACCCTGGATCAGGCTTTCCAGTCGCCCGCCCTGCTGGACGCCGCCAACCATCCCCGCATCGTATTCCAAAGCCGCCGCATCGTCCCCCGCAGCGGAGGAGGCTTCGACATGACGGTCAGATCACCCGTCATGTCGAAGCCTCCTCCGCTGCGGGGGA
>JANQFM010000510.1 GCA_028277865.1 Acidobacteriota bacterium | reverse complement strand
CCGTTCAAGAGCGTTGCCTGCACAGCCTGTTCGAAGAGCAGGCCGATCGGATCCCCGATGGGGTGGCGGTGAGCTATCAGGATCAGGCGCTCAGCTACGCTGGCCTGGAAGCGCGTGCAAACCGCATCGCACAGGTTTTGCGGCAGCATGCCGTCGGGTACGATTCGCCAGCAGCGATTCTGTTGCCCAGCGGCCCGCACCAGCTGGAAGCGATGCTGGGAATCCTCAAGTCGGGCCATTTCTTCGTCTTCCTGGATCCGGAGCATCCCCCTGCCCGCCTGGGACTGGTGGTTGAAGATACAGATCCCGGCTGCTTGATCAGCGATCAGCAGAGCCTGCTCCGCCATGGCGATCTGCTGGAAAAGCTCGGCAGCCGCAGGGGACGCCCCGTCCTGATGCTGGATGGGGAGGAGGTGCAGGGCCGCCCTGCGGCGCGCCGGTTGATCGGGGTGGCGCCTTGGCACAGGTGCTTTGTGGTTTACACATCAGGCTCCGCAGGGCGTCCCAAGGGGATCGTCCAGCTGCACCGCAACTTCAGCCAGTTTGTGTGCTGGTACAGCCGTGAGCTGGGCCAGCCGGGCATGCGCCTGGGGCAATGGTCGTCCTTCACCGGCGACGGCAGCTACTGGGAATGCTTCGGCGCGCTGGCCCAGGGAGGGACGCTGTGCATGGCGCCGGAAGCAGTCCGCTTCGATCCCTCGGCTTTTCTGCGATGGATGCAGGCGGAGCAAATTTCTTTCGTCAAGCTGGTTCCCAGCTTTGCGCACCAAGTGATGCAGGTCTTGCAAAGCCGGCGGGAGGCCGCTGAACCGCTGCGCGCCCTGCAGAGGCTGCTTCTGACCGGCGAAGTGCTGCCGGTCAGCTTGGCGCGGGACTTGCTGCGCCGCTATGCGCGCCGAGTGCGGATCTTCAACCTGTGCGGGCCAACCGAATTGGTGCTGTATTCCTGCCAGCCGGTCGATCAGGTGAGCGAGCGTCAGCCTTCCGTCCCCGTGGGCCGGGCATTTCAGGGCCGCCAGATTCTGGTCTTGGATCGCTACTCCCGGCTGTCATCGATCGGTGTGGTGGGCGAGATTTACGTGCGCAGCCCCTACCTTTCGCTGGGCTACTGGAAGCGGCCGGCCGAGACGGCCCTGGCCTTTCAGCCGGATCCCTTGGGAGGGGACGATCACCCGAGAGCCTACCGCACGGGTGACCTGGGGCGCTGGCTGCCGGACGGCAGGCTGGAATTCTTCGGCCGCCGGGATCATCAGGTCAAGCTGCGGGGCCTGCGCATCGAGTTGGAAGAGATCGAGGCCCGGCTTTCCAGCCACCCCTCGGTGCAGTCGTGCGCCTTGGCCGTCCATGAGGCAGCCCCCGGCGACCAGCGCTTGATCGCCTATGTCGCCGGCAAGCCGGAGGCGTCCGGCAAGCAACAGGCGGCAATTTTGCGCGCCTACCTGCTGGAACGGCTCCCGACGCCCCAGGTGCCCTCCTCATTTCTGTTTCTGGACGAGTTGCCCCGCACTCAGACGGGCAAGCTGAATCGCCGGGCCTTGCCGGCTCCTGGGCCGGGTGCGGCCGGGGATGCCGCCTATGTGCCGCCCGCCACTGCCATCCAGGTCCGGCTGGCCGAAATCTGGGCCGAGGTGCTGGGCATCGAGCAGGTCGGCATCGAAGACGATTTCTTCCAGCTGGGCGGGCACTCCTTGCTGGCCACTCAGGCCATCTCGAAGATCTGCCAGGCCTTTGACCTGGAGGTTCCGCTGAGGACGATCTTCGAAGCGCCCACCGTGGCTGGCTTGGCCGGCCGGATCGAGCAAGGCCTGCCCGGCGCGCCGCCGCCCATCCTGCCGGTGAATCGGGAAGGCGATCTGCCCCTTTCCTTTGCCCAGCAGCGGCTTTGGATTCTGGACCGGCTGGTGCAGGACAATCCGGCCCATAACACCTCGACCATCTGGAGGCTGACCGGCCAACTGAACTGGGCGGCCCTGCAGCGCAGCCTGGATGAGATCGTCCGGCGTCACGAGGCTCTGCGCACGCGTTTTCCGGAACGGGGAGGGGTGCCGCGCCAAGAGGTGTGCGAGGCAGTCGGCTTGCCCCTGGCGATCATCGACCTGAGCGGCTTGGACAGCGGAATCCGCTCCGGCGAGATGAGCCGTTTGAATGAGGCCGAGCTTTGCCGGCCACTCGACTTGGTGAACGGGCCCGTCACGCGGGCCCGACTCTTCAGACTGCAAAGAGAGGAAGCAGCCCTGCTGCTGCGCACTCATCACATCAGCTGGGACGCCTGGTCCTCGGAGGTCTTCCAAGACGAACTGGCTCAGCTTTACGAGGCGTTTTCCTCAGCCAAGCCCTCCCCTTTGCCCGAACTGCCCCTTCAATACGCCGACTTCGCTGTCTGGCAGCGGGAGTGGCTGTCAGGCGATGTTCTGCAGGAGCAGCTTTCCTACTGGAAACGCCGCCTGAAAGGCATCCCGCCCTTGGAACTGCCCAGCGACCGGCCGCGTCCCGCCACGCCGACTTACCGGCGCGGAGTGGTCCCCGTGCGATTGGCGCCCGACCTGGTTGCCGGCTTGCACTCCTTGAGCCGGCCTCGGGGCGCCACCCTTTTCATGACCTTGCTGGCCGCCCTCCAGTCTCTGCTGCACCGCTGCAGCGGCCAGAAGGATATCGTGGTGGCCAACGCCATCTTCAACCGGCATCATCCCGGCATCGACCGCTTGATCGGCTTCTTCATCAACTTCCAACCCATGTGCGCCGACTTGTCCGGCGATCCGCCCTTCAGCGAGTTGCTGGATCAAGTCAGCAGGACGGCTCTGGACGCCTATTCCCATCAAGACCTTCCCATCGAGATGTTGATGGAAGAGCTGCACCCGGGCCGCGATCTGGGCAGCAATCCCATTTTTCAGCTGACGCTCAACCTTTTCCCCGCTCCCGAGAAGGCGGATGTTCAGAGCAAGCTGGTCATCCGGAGAATCCTGAGCCAGGCCCGGGCGACACGCTTTGCCTTGGAGATCCACCTGCTGGAGGACGGGGAGCGGATCTTCGGAGGACTGGCCTACGACCTGGATCTGTTCGAGCACACCACTGTTATGCGGTTCAGGGATCATCTGGCCGCCTTGCTGCGAGGCATCGTCGCAGAGCCCGGTCGGCGCGTTTCACAGCTGCCCATGCTCAGCGCTGCCCAACAGCACCAGTTGGTGCAGGAGTGGGCCTGGGGCGAAACGGCCCAGCCGCAAGCCGGCTTGCTGACGGATTGTTTTCAGGCCCAGGCCGGGCGGACCCCCGATTCCGTGGCCGCGGTGGAGGGGGAGCGCTGGCTCAGTTTCGGCCAGATGGAAGCACGCTCCAACCAGCTGGCGGCTCATCTTGGCCTGTTGGGCGCCGGACCCGAGGTGCTGGTGGGCGTGTTGATGGAGCGTTGCCTGGAGTTGGCAACGGCCCTGATGGGGATCCTCAAGGCCGGTGCGGCCTACGTTCCCCTCGATCCCGGCTATCCCCAGCAACGCCTGGCCACCATCGTGCAGGACGCCAGGATGGCGCTGCTGCTGACTCAGCAGAGCTTGATCGGCCGGGTTCCGGACAGCTCGCTGTGGAGTATCCAGGTCGATGCCGACTGGCCTGAAATCTCCCTGCAGACGCCCCCTGAAGGCCCAGGGCCCCAGCTGCAGCCCACAAACATCGCCTATGTCATCTACACCTCAGGATCCACCGGCTTGCCCAAAGGGGTGGCGATTCCTCACGGCGCTTTGATCAGCTACCTGGCATGGAGCAGCCGGGCCTACCGGTCGGAGGGCGGGCGCGGCGCGCCGCTTCATTCCTCGATCTCCTTCGACCTGAGTGTCACAGGGCTTTACGCGCCCCTGCTGGGCGGCCAGCGGGTACGCCTGCTGCCCCGCCAAGGCGAGATCGAAGAGCTGATCAAAGCCATCGAGCTGGAGGGCGGATTCAGCCTGGTCAAGCTCACCCCCGCCCATCTGCAGCTGCTGGGATCCTTGCTGCCGCAAGGGTCGCTGAACTGCAGCCGCTTCTTGGTGCTGGGCGGCGAGGAATTGCACGGCCAAAGCCTGCACTCCTGGCGGAAGCATTCCCCCGCCACCTGCTTTGTCAACGAGTACGGCCCCACCGAAGCCACGGTCGGTTGCTGTGCCTACCGCCTCGACAAATACGACGATTTGCCACGGGGTTCAGTCTTGATCGGTCGTCCTGTGGTCGGCGCGCGATTGTTGATCATGGATCGCCGCTTCGGGTCGCTGCCGGCCGGGGTGCCGGGCGAGCTGATGGTTGGCGGCCCTGGGCTGGCCAGAGGCTACCTGAACCGTCCCCGCTGGACGTCCGACCGGTTCGTTCCCAATCCCTACGCTTTCGGGGAGCGCCTTTACCGCACAGGCGACCGGGTTCGCTACCTTCACGACGGCAACATCCAGTTCCTGGGTCGCCTGGACGAGCAGCTCAAGATCCGCGGCTTCCGCATCGAGCCGGGCGAGATCGAGCAGGCTCTGCTGGAGCATGCCCTGGTTCGCCAGGCGGCGGTGACGGCCCGCCTCGTGGGAGAGCACAGGAGCCTGGTCGCTTATGTGGTCGCCGATCCGGAAAAGGCCCTGCCGGCATCTGAGCAGGAACTGCACCAGCTGCCCAATCATCTGCCCGTCTTCCATTGCAACCGCAGCGAGGCCGATTTTGTCTTCAAGGAGGTTTTCGAGGAGCAAGCCTACCTGAGGCACGGCGTCCAGCTGCAGGACGGCGCCTGCGTTTTCGACGTGGGCGCCAACATCGGCCTGTTCGGAATGTACCTGCACCAAAACTGGAACGACCTGCAGGTGTACGCCTTTGAACCCCTGCCGCCCATCTGCGACAGGCTGCGACGCAACATGGATCTGTACGGGCTGTCGGTGCGCGTCTTCGAATGCGGGCTGGCGGACCGGTCCGGCCAGGCCGACTTTACCTACTATCCCAATTGGTCGGCCATGTCGGGGCGCTACGCCGATCCCCAACTGGACTGGGAGCTGTCTCGCACCGCACTCGCCAACCAGGGGATCTCGGTCGATGCCCTGCCCGACGACCTGATGGCCGGGCGCCTGCAGGGTGAAAGCTTCAGCTGCCGCCTCAGGACGGTGTCGGAGATCATCGATCAGGAAGGGGTCGAACGCATCGACCTGCTCAAGGTCGACGCCGAGAAGAGCGAGCTGGACGTGCTCAGGGGCATCCGATCGGAGCACTGGCCCCGCATCCGCCAAGTGGCCCTGGAAATCCACGACCTGAACGGGGATCTGGATCAAGTGCGGCGCCTGCTGGAAGAGCACGGCTTCAGCCTGCAAGTCGACCAGGATCAGGCATTGCAGGGCACCAGCCTTTACAACGTCTATGCCCGGCGCCCCCAGGACGGCCAGGCGGGAGCAGGGTCGGGCGGGGGAAGCCTGCGTCCGCTCAAGATGCCTCTTTCAGCAAGCGATCTGCGCAGCTACCTGGCAGAGAGGTTGCCCGCCTACATGGTCCCGGATGCTTTCGTCCCGCTGGAGCAGCTGCCCTTGACACCCAATGGCAAGGTTGATGCCGAGGCCCTGCCTGAGCCCCGCATCTCCTCTTCCGCCTCCGGCTATGCAGCGCCGCGAAACGAGGCCGAGAAATTGCTGGCCCTTCTCTGGGCGGAAGCGCTGGGCCTGGAACGGGTGGGAATCGACGACAATTTCTTCGAGCTGGGCGGCGATTCGATCCTCAGCATTCAGATCGTCTACCAGGCAAACCGGAAGGGGATGAAGCTTGCCCCTCACCAGCTTTTCCAGCACCAGACGATCCGCCAGCTGGCCGAATCACCGGCGGCCCGCCTCGATGCAGCTCAGGCGCCGCAAGAGGCGGCCCCGCAGCCCGAGGCCGAAGAAGTCGTCGAGGGGCCGGTTCCCCTGACTCCGATCCAGCTCTGGTTCTTGGAGCAAGACCGGCCCCAACCCCACCACTTCAACCAGGCCTTGCTCCTGGAAGTCGATTCAAGCCTGAAGGCCGGTCACCTGGAACAGGCCATAAGCAGCCTGCTGGTGCACCACGATGCACTGCGGCTGCGCTTCAGGCGATGGGCCTCGGGCTGGCGTCAGGTCAATGCCGGAATCCGCAGCGGAAGCGACCGGGATGAAAGCCTGGCTTGCTCGCCTGGAAAATCCTTTTGCTGCATCGACCTTTCCTCCATCGAGGGCTGGAAGCCCGTCTTGCAAGCCGCTGCCGATCAGGCCCAGACCAGCCTCGACCTGAGTTCCGGCCCCCTGGTGAGGGCGGCTTACTTTCAGCGGGGACCCAACCAGGCGGGACGCTTGCTGATCATCATCCATCACCTGGCGGTAGACGGCGTCTCCTGGCGGATCCTGCTGGAGGACCTCAACACGGCTTGCCGCCGCCTGAGCCGAGGACTGGCCTGCCAGCCGCCGCCCAAGACCACCTCTTTCCAGGATTGGGCTCAGGGGCTGACCAACTATGCCTGCTCCGAGGCGCTGCGCCAGGAAGAGGAGCACTGGCTGTCGCTGGCGGGCACCAAGACTGCTCGGCTGCCGCTGGATTTTCCCCAGGGCGCCAACATCGAGGCATCGGCCCGTCACGTCGCACTGGCTTTGACCCGCCAAGAGACCGAAGCCCTGCTGCGGGAAGTCCCCCGCGCCTATGGCGCCCGCATCAACGAAGCCCTGTTGGCGGCGCTGGCCCAAACCCTGAGCGGATGGGCGGATGGCGGCCCCCTGCTCCTTGAGCTGGAAGGGCACGGCCGCCAAGAGCAACTGGTCGAAGGCGCCGACCTGTCGCGCACGGTGGGCTGGTTCACCAACCTCTTTCCACTGCTGCTGAATTTGGAAGGGGAGGCTGCTGATGCGGCCCAAGCCCTCCAGCAGGTCCAAGCGCAACTGCGCTCGGTCCCAGGCGCAGGGATCGGCTTCGGGCTGCTGCGCTACCTGGGATGGGATCCGGCGGTGGCGGAAAAACTGCAAGGCCAGACTCCGCCCCCGCTGACCTTCAACTACTTGGGGCAGTTCGATCAGGTCTTCTCGCAAGCCGCCCTGTTGCGAATGGCGCCCGAATCGGCCGGCAGGGTCTACCATCCGTCCGGGTTGCGGAGCACCCAATTGGGGGTGAGCGGCAGCGTCACGGGCGGGAGGCTGCGCCTGCGCTGGACCTACAGCTCGAACCTGCACCGGCGCAGCACGATCCAGGCGCTGGCTGAAAAACACCTGGAAGTCCTGCGCCGCCTCATCGAGCAAGGCAGCAGCCGGCCGGGAGTCGGCCACAGCCCTTCGGACTTCCCCCTGGCCGGGTTGAATCAACAGCAGCTGGACCGGGCATTGGCGGATGCGCCTGCGGTTGAAGACCTGTACCCGCTTTCCCCCCTGCAGCAAGGCCTGCTCTTTCACACCCTTCTCCAGCCCGAGAGGGCTCACTACGTGATCCAGGTGAGCTGTCGCCTCGAGGGCCGGTTGAACGTGCCGGCGCTGCAGCAGGCCTGGCAGGATACGGCCCGCAAATATGCCATCCTGCGCAGCATCTTTTTGTGGGAAGGCCTGGAAGAGCCTCTGCAGGCCGTCTGCAAAGATCGTCTTCCCAGCTGGGAATGGCAGGATTGGAAGGGGCTGGGCGAACAGGAGCAGGCCTCCCGGATCGAGGGCTTCCTGGCCCAGGATGTCCAGAGGGGCTTCGACCTTTCCCGCGAGCCTTCCATGCGCTTGACGATGATCCGCCTGGCGGAGGAATCCCATCTTTTCGCCTGGGCCCATCACCACCTGATCCTGGACGGCTGGTCGGCCTCCACCCTGTTTCGCGAAGCCTTCGGACGCTACCTGGAGCTGGATCGGGGAGGCCGTCCGCAGCTTGCACCCAGCCGCCCCTACCGGGACTACATCGCCTGGGTGCAGCGCCAAGACCTGTCCCAGGCCGAGGCATACTGGCGGCGGATGTTGAGCGGCTTTGACGTGACGACCCCCCTGGGTGCAGGCCGCTCCCCCGTCGATCTGCCCGCGGGCGAGGAAGTGGACGGCGCTCGGCGACTGACGCTCTCCGTGCAGGAAATGGAAAGCCTGCAGTCCTTTGCCCGACGGGGCCGGATTACCCCCAACACCATTGCTCAGGGCGCCTGGGCACTTCTGCTGAGCCGCTACAGCGGTCGCCGCGACGTCGTTTACGGGACTGTCAGCACGGGCCGTCCGGCGGAGTTGGAGGGGATTGGCGAAATGGTGGGCCTGTTCATCAACACCTTGCCCATGCGGATCTGCATCTCGGCTCAGGACCGCCCCGTTCCTTGGCTGCAGAGCCTGCAGGAACGCCAGGCCGAAATGCGCGCCTACGACTTCAGCCCCCTGGTCCGGATCCAGGAGTGGAGCGACGTCCCGGCAGGCCAGCCGCTCTTTGAAAGCATTCTGGTTTTCGAGAACTACCCCCGCGGCGGCGCCCTCTCCAAGGGGCCTATCGATCTGCACTTCAGCGACTCCCGTTCCGAGGTCACCACCCACTACCCCTTGACGGCCGTGGTGTCGCCCAGGCCGGGCCCCCGGCTGGAAGTCACACTTAAGTTCGACCGCCGGCGCTTCGACTCTTGGGAGATGGAGCGGATGAGTCGGCACTTGAAAGCCTTGCTGAAGGGCTTGGCTGCCGACCCTGGGCAAGATCTTTGCCTGATCCCCCTCACCTCCCGGCAAGAGCGCCGCCAATTGCTCGGCAGGGATGCCACGCAGGACGCTTCATACCAGGACAGCTGCCTGCACCGGCTCTTCGAAGAACAGGCCGACCGGATTCCCGAAGCGGTGGCGGTCAGCTTCCAAGATCAGGCGCTGAGCTACGCTGCTTTGCAAGCCCGCAGCAACCGCATCGCCCGCGGGTTGCAGCGTTTGGCTTCGCCGGTCGGCCAAGCCGTAGCCATCCTCTTGCCCAGCGGCCCCCTGCAAGTCGAGGCCATGTTGGGGATCCTCAAATCGGGCCGCTTTTTCACCTTCCTGGAGCCTGACTACCCCACTGCCCGGCTGGAGATGCTGGCTCAGGACACCCGGCCCGGCTGCTTGATCAGCCACCGTCAAAGCCTCGATCGGCACACGGGCCTGCTGACCAAGTTTGCCGCCTGGAAGGACCGCTCCCTGCTGCTGCTGGAAGGCGAGGCCGGGGGGCTTGAGGAGCGCGGCGACCTGACCGTCAAAGATGCCGACTGGCTGACAAGGAGGGAGTCCGGGCGCCCCGGCATTGCCGTCGATCCTGACCAGATCTGCTTTGTGGTCTACACCTCGGGCTCGACGGGGCGCCCCAAGGGGATCGTCCAATTGCACAGGAACTTCAGCCAATTCGTGTGCTGGTACAGCTCCCGTCTGAGCGGACCCGGCGTTCGGCTGGGCCAGTGGTCGGCCATGGTGGGGGATGCAGGGTACTGGGAGACGTTTGGAGCCTTTGCCCAGGGCGGCACTCTGTGCATGGCCGACCCATCGACCCGCTACGATCCAACCTCTTTCCTCGACTGGATCCAGGCCGAAAAGGTGGGATTCGTCAAGCTGGTACCCAGCTTCGCGCGCCAGCTGACCGAGATCCTGGATTGCAGGCGCACAGGGCCGGCCGATCCCTTGCGCTCTCTGGAACGGCTGCTGCTGACAGGCGAGACACTGCCGGTCAGCCTGGCCCGCTCCTTGCGGCAGCGCTTTCCCGAAACCCCCCGCTTGTTCAACCTTTGCGGCCCCACCGAGTGCGTGCTGGCCACCTGCTACCCAGTCGAGCAGGTGGGTCGCCGCCAGCGGGCCATTCCGGTGGGCCAAGCTCTTCCGGGACGCCAGGTGCTGGTCCTGGATTGGGCCGGCCAGCTCTGCCCCGAAGGAGTGGTCGGCGAGATCTACCTCCGGACTCCCTATCTGACGCTGGGGTACTGGAAACGGCCCGGCGAGACGGCTCAGGCCTACCTGCCCAATCCGCTGGGTGGGCCGGACGGGCTGCGGGTTTACCGCACCGGCGACCTGGGGCGCTGGCTGCCCGGCGGGGAGTTGGAGTTCTTTGGCCGCCGCGATCAGCAGGTCAAATTGCGGGGATTGCGTGTCGAGCTGGAAGAGATCGAAGCCGTTTTGTCCCGCCACCCCTTGGTGCGCCAATGCGCCCTGGCCGTTCACGACCGCGCCGCCGGCGATCAGCGCCTGACGGCTTATGTGGTGGCCGGCAGCCAAGAGGAGAGTGCGGAGAAGGATTCACTGCAGCCTCATCAATTGCGCGACTACCTGCTGGAACGCTTGCCGGCCTCCATGGTCCCCTCCACCTTCGTGGAAGTCCAAGAGCTGCCCCGCACTGTTACCGGCAAGCTGGACCGGCGTTCTCTGGGGGCGGGGGAAACCGTGGCCTGCGCGACGGAGTACGTGGCCCCTCGGACGGTGCTGGAAGCCCAGCTGGCGGCCATCTGGCAAGAGGTGCTGGGAGTGGCCCAGGTGGGTGTGCAGGACGACTTCTTCCAGCTGGGAGGGCACTCCCTGCTGGCCACGCGGGTGAATTCCAAGATCCGTCTGCTGCTCAAGGTGGACTTGCCCTTGCGCACCCTCTTCGAGGCCCTCACCATCGCCCAACTGGCCCGTCGCATCGGGGAAGCCGACCCGTCCAAGGCCCCGCCGCCCATGGAGCCGACCGAACGCCGAGGCCGGCTGCCCCTGTCATTCGCCCAGCAGCGCCTCTGGTTCCTGGACAAGCTTTCGCCCGGCAACCCCTTTTACAGCATCGTGGCCGGCTGGATGCTGGAGGGGCCTTTAGATCTGCCCGCCCTGCGCCGCAGCCTGGATCAGGTGGTCCATCGCCACGAGGCCTTGCGCACTCACTTCCCGGAAAGGGACGGAGAGCCCTGGCAGGAGATCTCTCCCAAACGGGGGCTGGCCCTGCCGTTGGTCGACCTGAGCGGACTGGGCGAAGCCATGAAGCTGTCTCAAGTCCAGCGCTTGCGGGCGGCAGAGGCCAAGCTGGCCTTCGATCTGGCTCGGGGGCCGCTCATCCGGACTCGGTTGGTCCAGCTGGAGGAAGAGAGAAACGGCTCGGGCATTCGCTGTCCCTCCTCCTGCCTGCTGCTGGCCACAACGCACCACATCGTCTCGGACATCTGGTCGCAAGACGTCCTGCGCAAGGAGCTGACGGCACTTTACGAATGGGAAACCGATCAAGAGCGTCGGACATCGAGCTTCCCCCTGTTGCCCTTGCCCATCCAGTACGCTGACTTTTCCGTCTGGCAACGGCGCTGGCTGCAGGGCGAGGTGCTTGAGGAACAGCTGTCCTACTGGGAGCGCCGACTGGAGGGGCTCCCGAGCCTGGATCTGCCCTC
>JANQFM010000490.1 GCA_028277865.1 Acidobacteriota bacterium | reverse complement strand
ATGATTTCGGATCCTTTTGGATCCCTTCCCGTTGTTGTTCCTGACTCCCGATTCCTGACTTCCCGACTCCTTCTGCTTGACCTTGGACCTTGGACCTTGGACCTTCCCCCATCACTGGCTGAGCGCTTGCTTGAGGAGGACTTCGAAGCGGTCGGTGTCGGCCTCTTGCAGCGCACGCGAGACTCGCTTTTCGGCTTCTTTGCGGGCATATCCCAGGTTGACCAATGCCGACACAACGTCCGATTGCAGGGCGCCTGAGAGATCGACGGTCCCGCTCGCAGCGGCTTCTTCCGCACTCCAGCCGGCCAGCTTGTCGCGCATTTCCAGCAGCAGGCGCTCGGCGGTCTTTTTGCCCACACCCGGAATGCCGTTGAGGCGGTGCAGGTCCGAGGATCGGATGGCCTGGACGAATTCCTGGGGCGGAAGCCCGGAGAGGATGGCGATTCCCAGCTTGGGGCCGATGCCGCTGATCTGGATGAGCAGCGTAAAGAGCTTCTTTTCCTCCAGGGTCAGGAATCCATAAAGATGGAGGATGTCCTCCTTGACGTGGGTGTGAATGCGCAGCGTAGCCGCCTCGCCGGGATCACCCAGTTCGTAGTAAGTGGAAAACGGAATGTGAACCTCATAGCCCACATCCCGGACGTTGAGCACCACCCGATCGGCACTCTTTTCGACAATGGTTCCCTTCAGCCAGGCAATCATGGCAGGGGATTATAGTCCAAGGCCCAAAGTCCAAGGTCCAAGGTCAAGAGAAAGTCCGGCATCCGGCGTCAGGAGCCGGAAGTCTGGGAGATCGGACATTCTGCAGTCTTTGGACTTTGGACTTTGGACTTTGGACCTTGGACCTTGGACCTTGGACCTTGGACCTTGGACTCTCCCCCCGATTGCCGTATCCTTTTCGCTATGGACGAGGCGGGGCTGCGGGAGCTGGTCTGCGAGATCGGCCGGCGCATGTATTCCAAGGACATGGTGGCGGCCAACGAGGGGAACCTCTCCATTCGTGTGGGGGACCGGTTGCTGGCCACGCCCACCGGCATGTGCAAGGGGTATCTGAAGCCCGACGACCTGGTTTGGACCGATTTGGAGGGCAAGCAGACGGGCGGGAGGCTCAAGGTGTCTTCGGAGATCCTGATGCACTCGGTGGTCTATCTGCACCGTCCCGACGTTCAGGCTGTCTGCCACGGCCATCCCGTTTACGCCACCGCCCACGCAGTGGCGGGCATCCCTTTGACGGCCGCCCTGATGCCCGAAGTGGTGGTCACCCTGGGCTGCGTCCCGGTGGCGCCCTACGCCACGCCGTCCACTCAGCAGTTGGCCGACAGCCTGGTCGATCTGGTGCCCCGCCATGACGCCATCCTGTTGGCCAACCATGGCGCCATCACCTTGGGCAGCGACCTGGAAGCGGCCTTTTTCCGCATGGAGGTGCTGGAGCACTACGCCAAGATCGCCATCTTGACAAAGGTGCTGGGAGAGCAGACATTGCTGAGCCGCGAAGAGGTGGAACGCCTGTTTGACCTGCGTTCGAAATATGGTATAAGTGGCGCTGATTCGCGAGATTCCAGCTGCGCAGTGACGGCCGAGGACAGTCAGCCGGTGGAGCTTTCGCGCAGCGATCTGGAGAGCTTGATCGAAACAGCGGTGCAGGAAGTCGCTCGGCTTTCGGAAGGAAAATAGTCAATGGCTGAATCGATGGAAGCGTTGGGGATGGTCGAAACCAAGGGCTTGGTGGCCATGATCGAGGCCTCTGACGCCATGGTCAAGGCGGCCAAGGTCACTTTGGTCGGGTATGAGAAGATCGGCAGCGGCTTGGTCACCGCCATCGTGCGCGGAGATGTGGCCGCCGTCAAGGCAGCCACCGACGCCGGCGCCGCCGCCGCACGCCGGGTGGGCGAACTGGTAAGCGTCCACGTCATCCCCAGGCCGCACGCCGAACTCGACTTGCGATTGCCCATCGTACCGCCCAAGTCCTGAAATTGAAAAAGGGCTTGCCAAGGCAATTGGCGGGCCGGAAGGCCGTTCACGCAGGTTGCATCCGGTCGCCGCATCCGCCTTCAGGCCGTCGGCCTCGCCCGATCATCCGACAGCCGAACGAAGATCCGGGCCTTGGGTTCAATCCCGCCCGGTGACTGGATCTCCCCGCCATGATTCTTGGACGCATCGCCGGTACCATCGTGGCCACCCGCAAGGACGAAATGCTGCGGGGCAAAAAGCTGCTCATCGTCCAACTCATTGATCCCGAAACACAAGAAGCCAAAAGCCCGGCCGCCTATCAGGTGTGCGTCGATACGGTAGGCGCAGGCGCCCGCGAAACGGTCATCACCGTCTCGGGAAGCTCGGCCCGTTTCTCCTCAGGACTTGCCGATCATCCGGTGGACAGCGCCATTGTGGCAATCGTCGATACCATCGACCTGCACAAAGAGGAAGAGCTGTGAAGTTGGCACGCGTAGTCGGAACAGTGGTTTCGACGGTCAAGGACGAAAACATGCAAGGCAAGAAAATCCTCCTGGTGCGGGCCTTGGATGCTTCGGGCCAAGTGACCGGAGAGCCCTTTGTGGCCCTCGACTCGGTGGGCGCCGGAGTGGGCGAGGATGTCTTTTACGCCCGCGGCAAAGAAGGCTCCTTCCCCTGGCACCCCCAACCCGTTCCGTCGGACGCCTCCATCGTAGGAATTCTCGATCCGTTCAACTTCCCGACAAGGGAGAGCCACACAGGCACAGAGGGCACACAGAAGTGAGAATACGAGGAATGGCTGCGTCCGACCCTGTACTGCCAACCGCCAACTGCCAACCGCCAATTGCCAACTGATGATCATCGGTCGCGTCATCGACGAATTGGTTTCGACCCAAAAAGGCGAGTACTTCCATGGCCAGAAATTGCTGCTGGTGCAGCCGCTCGACCTGAACGAAACAGACATGGACGAGGCTGTTTTGGCCATCGACGGAGCCGACGCCGGGATCGGAGACCGGGTGCTGCTGGTTCAGGACGGCTTTGCGGCCATGCACGTGCTGGGGCAATTCCAGGTGCCCGTCGATGCCGCCGTCATCGGGGTCATCGACCAGATCGACTTCTTCGACAGGCAGAATTGATATTCTCGGGAGTTGGGAGTTGGGAGTCGGGAGTCGGGTCGGCTTTCGGAGTTTGAGGCAAATTATGACAGCCAAAGTGAGAGTGACGTTGAAAGAGGGCGTGCTGGATCCGCAAGGGGCGGCCATCCGGAGAGCTTTGGGGAAAATGGGGCACCAGGCGGTGCAGCAGGTGCGCCAGGGCAAGTACTTCGAGCTGGAATTCGAGGAGGGCGCCGCCGAAGAGGAGGTGCGGCGGCGCAGTGAGGAGATCGCTCACAAGGTTCTTTCCAATCCCATCATCGAACGATTCGAAATTGAGGAAATCCAGTGAAAGTCAAGTTCGGGGTGGTCGTCTTTCCCGGTTCCAACTGCGACCATGACACGCTTCACGTGCTGCGGGACGTCATGGGGCAGCAAGCCGTCTACCTGTGGCACCGCGACACCGGCTTGCAGGGGGTGGATGCCGTTATCCTGCCCGGGGGCTTCTCCTTCGGCGACTACTTGCGCTGCGGCGCCATCGCCAAGTTTTCGCCCATTCTGGAAAGCATCCGAGGCTTCGCCGCCCAAGGCGGGACGGTGCTGGGCATCTGCAACGGCTTCCAGATCCTGCAGGAGGTCGGCCTGCTGCCCGGCGTCATGCTGCCCAACCGCGGCCTCAAATTCGTCTGCGAGCACGTCTGTTTGCGCTGCGAACGCAATGACACGGTGTTCAGCCGGGCCTGCCGACAAGGCCAGCTGCTGCGCATCCCCATCGCCCACAACGACGGAAACTTCTTCGTCACTGCCCGGGAGCTGGAGCAGCTGGAGGAAAACCGTCAGATTCTTTTCCGCTATTGCGACTCTCAGGGACGGGTCACCGATGAAGCCAATCCCAACGGCGCCCTGGCCAACATCGCCGGCGTGATCAATCGCCAGGGCAACGTGGCCGCCTTGATGCCCCATCCCGAGAGGGTGGCCGAGGATCTTTTGGGCGGAACCGACGGACGGCTCCTCTTCCAGTCCCTCATCGAGTCGTTGCTTGCCGGAACGGAAACCGGAGATCGGATACCGGAGGCCGGCAGAAGCGGACCTTTCAATAGGGGAGGCCGGGAGGCAATGGACATCCGAGGTGTGCCGGCATGAAGCAGATCTTCATTTCCCTCTGCCGGTTTTCGGTTTCCGGTCTCCGGTTTCCATCTCTGCATTCAGGTGAGCGAATTGCCGACCATCAGCCCCGAAGTTGTTGAAAGCCACGGCCTCAAGCCCGAGGAGTACGATAAGATCGTCCGCCTGATGGGACGCGAGCCCAACCTCACCGAACTGGGCATCTTTTCGGTGATGTGGTCCGAGCACTGCAGCTACAAGAGCTCGCGCATCCACCTCAAGAAGCTGCCCACCGAAGGCTCTCATGTCATCGAGGGGCCGGGCGAAAATGCCGGCGCGCTCAACCCCACCGCCGCGCTCTCG
>JANQFM010000485.1 GCA_028277865.1 Acidobacteriota bacterium | reverse complement strand
GGGAGTCTTCCAGAATGTCTTTTTGAGCAACGACCAAGCAGCTCGGGCCATCGCCGATCCCCGCCTGCGAGGGGTTACCCTGACCGGCAGCACCCGAGCCGGACGCCAAGTGGCGGCGACAGCCGGACGTCACCTCAAGAGCATGGTGCTGCCGGTCAGGGTAACCCCTCGCAGGCGGGGATCGGCGATGGCCCGAGCTGCTTGGTCGTTGCTCAAAAAGACATTCTGGAAGACTCCCTGAGAAAACCCGGCCTCGGCAAAGAGCTTCTCCAATGCCAGGGCGCATCCAGGAGTGTTGGGGGCATGCTTAAGCAAGGCCACGTTGCCCGCCATCAACCCCGGGGCGGCGAAACGCAGCGCCTGCCAAAAGGGGAAATTCCAGGGCATGATGGCCAGCACCGGCCCCAGAGGGTCGTATCGAACCAGAGCCTCCCTTCCGTCGGACTGCCGTCGGCTGGAGGCCAACAGGCCCTCTGCCTCGTCCTTGAAGTATCGGCATACCCAGGCGCATTTCCAGATTTCAGCCTGACCTTCAGCCAAGGGCTTGCCCATCTCCATCGCCATCAATTCAGCAAACCCCTCAACCTGGGCCTCCAGGTTTGCAGCCAAGACCTCAAACCGCTCTGCCCGCTCGCTCAAGGAAAGGCGGCGCCACTTGTGGAATGCTCTGCCAGCCAGCTGCAAAGCCGATTCCAGCTGCTGGTCCGTACAGGTCGGATATTCCCGGACCAGTTCTTCAGTTGCCGGGTTGAGTGTGCGGTACAACATCATTTGAGCGGATTGTTTCGCGCCCGGGACAATCAGGACGCCCGCCGCAAGCGGCGCACATTCTACCAGAAGCACCACCCAGCAGCAGAGCCCCATCCCTTCCTTTTTTCGCGCCCTTTTCATATGGTTTTTCGCGTCCATTTGCGGGCTTCCCCCTCTGGTTGCCCGACTGTGATTGTGCTACCGTACCCCCTGCAACCATGAAAACAAGAGGGGAGATCTCGATATGAAGCCAGTCAGGACTTTTTTGCCGGTTTTTATTCTCTTTTCAGCCCTGTTGCTGGTTTCCTGCGCCACTGAACCCGCACCGCCCGCCTTTGAACCGGAGGTCTTGCCCCTGCCGTCCGACCCGGCCAATTATGCGCCCCTGGACGGTTTCGAAGCCATGTCAATTCCAGCCGACAACCCGCTCACGCCCGAAAAGGCGGCCCTGGGGCGCCAGCTTTACTACGACCAGCGCCTGAGCGGAGACGGGAAGCTCTCCTGCTATTCCTGCCACGTTTGCGAAAACGGGCTCACTGACGGGCGTCCGGTGGCCATCGGCGCATTCGAAAAAGTGCTGACCCGCAGCTCTCCCAGCATGTGGAATATCGGATACCACGCAGAGTTCTACTGGGACGGTCGGGCGACCTCGCTGGAAGGCCAGGCTCTGGCGGCCTGGAAGGGCGGAAACATGGGCGCCGACCCGGATCAGGTGGTGGCCGCACTCAACCAGATCGAGGGATACAAGCAGCAGTTCCAAAACGTCTTTGGCAGCAATGCCACAGCAGAGAACGTGGCTCAGGCTCTGGCCTCCCACATGCGCACCATTATCAGCCAGGACACTCCCTGGGACCGTTGGCAGGCCGGAGAGGAAGGCGCCGTCAGCGATGCCGCCAAGCGGGGCTGGGAGGTCTTTCAGCAGGCCAACTGCACCAACTGCCACTCGGGAGTCCTCTTCACCGACCTGGTCTACCACAACGTGGGAATCGGCATGGATGACGAGACCCCCGATGTGGGGCGCTACAAAGTCAGCGAAGCCGATCGCGACATGGGCGCTTTCAAGACTCCCACTTTACGCGACATCTCCCAGTCGGCGCCCTATTTCCACAACGGCAGCGTGGCCACCTTGGAGGAAGCCGTCGACCTGATGCTGGCCGGCGGCATCGACAATCCACATCTGGACACGGCCAACCTGCAGCCGACCGAACTGAGCGATGAGGAAAAGGCGGACCTGTTGGAATTCCTTCGCTCGCTCGACCAGCCCTGCGAGCCGAACGTCCCCAAGCTGCCGGAATAGGGCAGTTGCCAGTCGTCCCGTCACACGAAGGTTCCTAGCCCGGAATTCTCACGGGTTGTCGTCGCGAGGAGCCGCAAGGGCCGTCCTGACAAGGCGTCGCGAAGAAGGCCCGCGAGGCGTACTGTATGTACGTCGAGCAGGCCGACCGAGCGCAATGACAACCGAAGACTCTTGTCAGCGAATTGCTACTTCATTGCAGAATTCCTTGAGCCGCAGAATATCCGACTCCTTGCCGATCACCATCAGGATATCCCCCTCCAGAATCCCTTCGCTCGGATCCGGATTGAAGATCATCTCCTCGCCCTTCCTCTTAATGGCCAGGATGATCAGGCCGTAGTTGCCCCGGATATCTGAATCGGAGATGGATTGCCCCAGGATCGGCGTTTCGGGGCCGATGCGGATTTCACTCATGCTCAAGGCCAGGAATTCATGGTGAGTCGCCAGGTCGATGAATTCCACCAGCGTCGGGCTGACCGCAGCCTGCAAGACCCTCTGCCCCGCCATCCGGTAAGGCGAAACCACGTTGTCGGCGCCGCTGCGGATGAGCCGACGTTCGGTTCGCTTTTCTTCGGCCCGTGCCACCACCCGCACCTGGGGATTCATCTCCTTGGCGGCGATGGTCAAGAAAAGGTTGTCCGCATCGGAGGGCAGCAGGGCCAGCAGCACGTTGGCCCTTTCGATGCCGGCAGATTCCAGGATCGCTTCATCGGTTGCATCGCCCAACACGTAGGTCAGTCGCCTTTCCTGCAAAAGCGCCTCCCGGGAAGAGTCGCTTTCCACCACGCACATGGGCAGATTGTTGTGCTTCAGGCCGTTGGCAACCGTCCATCCCACACGCCCGTATCCGCACAGGATGTAATGCTGGTTGAGTTTGGCAACTTCCCGCATGATTCTCCGTTTTCCCAAAACGTCCGCCAGTTCGCCTTCCATGACAGCTTGCCCCAGGCGGGTAAAAGTATAGATCGCCGTTCCCAATCCGCCCACTATCAGGATACTGGCAAAGATCTTTCCGCCGAAGGAAAGAGGGGCCACCTCGCCGTAGCCGACGGTGGAGATGGTGATGACAGTCATGTAAAACGCGTCGATCAGACTCCATCCCTCCAAGAGGAGAAACCCGAGCGTTCCTGCCAATGTCCAGAAAATCAGCATGGTCACGC
>JANQFM010000484.1 GCA_028277865.1 Acidobacteriota bacterium | reverse complement strand
GATGGCTCTGGCCGAGGGAGTGCAGCCTGGGGTTCAGGCGGGCGGGAAGGGAGATTTCGCAACGTCCGCCCCTGAAGCTGGGGGGATCGGATCGGGGGCGGTCAAAGGGCAGTTCGAGCGGTTCGGCGTCCTGCAATCGCCGACGCCAATGAGCCAGCCCTTCCCGTAGGGCATTGTCCTGAATGCAGCGCTGTTGCCAAAGGGTGAAGTCCACGTACTGGCAGGGCAGGGCAGGCAATCGCGAAAGGCGTGACCGGCAGGCCGCCTGGTAATGAGCGACCAATTCGCGCTCCATGATTTCCACCGACCAGCCGTCGGCCACCAGATGGTGCAAGGTGAGCTGAAGGCGAAAGGCGGTATTTCCGAGGCGGACCAGCAGGGCTCGGAAAAGGGATTCGCCGAGGGGGTCAAAGGGCCGCCGGGCGGCTTGGCGGCTGCAGCGCCGGACTTCCTTGTGTCGCCGCTCGCGATCCAGCCCTGAGAGATCGATTTCAGGCACAGGGACTGGATTGGCCAAGGGCATAACTTTTTGGACGGGTTGGTTGCCCACTTGGGGAAAGCAGGTGCGCAAGGCTTCGTGGCGCTGGACGATGGCGCTCAGTGAAGCCTGCAATGCCGCCCGGTTCAGCCCTCCTCGAAGTTCCCAGGCTGGATTCAGGTTGTAAAAAGGATTGGCCGGCCAGAGTCGGCTCAGCAGCCAAAGCCGCTGTTGGGCAAAAGAAAGGGGGATTTCGGCAGGCCGTTGCTGCACAGGCAGCGGAGTTCGAAGCTGGGCAGGGGGGGCCTTTTCCAGTCGCCGGGCCAGCCGCCTCACTGTGGGTGCCTCAAAAAGGGTCCGCAGCGGCAAGTCCGCTTCCAGATCCCGACGAATGCGCGACAGGATGCGAGTGGCCAGCAAGGAGTGGCCTCCCAGGCGGAAGAAATCGTCCTGGACTCCCACCCGTTCCAACCCCAGCGCCTCCGCCCAGATCCCCGCCAGACGCCCCTCGATCGGAGTCTGGGGCGACACGAACTCCGTCTGCCGATCTTGGGGAGCGCCTGTCGGTGTCGGCAATGCCGCCAATTCCACCTTGCCGCTGCGGGTCAAAGGCAGTTCGTCCAGCACCACAAACCCTGCCGGAATCATGTACTCCGGCAACCTCTCCCTCAAGAACTCCTCAATCTCCCATTCCGCTCTGCCGATCTCCGGTCCCCGGCCTCCGGGCTCCGAAACCAGATAAGCGACCAACCGCTCCTGCCGCGCCACCACCACCGCACGTCGTACCTGTGGATGCTGTTGCAGGGCCGCTTCGACTTCTCCCGGCTCGATACGGATGCTGCGCACCTTGAGCTGCGAATCGAGGCGTCCCAGCACGGTGAGGTCTCCGCTGGGCAGCCATCGGGCCAGATCTCCCGAACGGTACAGCCGTTCCCCCGGGCGGGTGCTGAAAGGGTGGGGAATAAATCTTTCGGCGGTCTGCCCCGCCTGTCCCAAGTAGCCTCGAGCCAGCCCTTTGCCGCCAATGTGCAACTCCCCGGCGGCGCCGACCGGA
>JANQFM010000459.1 GCA_028277865.1 Acidobacteriota bacterium | reverse complement strand
TTGGCTTTGCTGCTCGGAAACCACTTCGAAGGCCAACTCCTCCAGATAGCGCGTGCCGGTGGCCGGGTCCGTCCCGTCCTTGAGGATGGCGGTGTCGCTTGCGAAGTCGTTGCGCTCGTCAAAGCGTGTCAGAAGATCGTTGGCGATGCGATAGCCGGGCGCCAGATGGGCGCGCAGGACGTAGTCCAGATCAGCGTTTTGCATGCCATGGGGCCCATTGGCGGGCAGCGCATGCACGATCCGCCCGTCGATCATCACCTCGCGGCGCTCTGATTCCGGCTCCACTACGTGGTCGTCGACCCGCAGGGGCGAGGAAGCTCCCGGCAGGCGGTCGGAACTTGACGAAAATGCGGCACCTGGAGTGCTGCTGTAGGTGGAGCGTTTTTCACCCATCACTTGCTTCTAGCAGATCCCCAGCCTGGTCGATTAAACTGCCTCTTGGGTTGGCTGGGGTGCGCGGGATCAAGTCGAGATCGCCGTTGTGTCCCGATTGCTCTCCCAATAAGTATGGCAGCCAGGTCATTCCCTACCCAACATCTGCCGCCGCCTCCCTGGCGGGGCGCAGGCTGCGGATCAGGCGCATCATGGCCCGGCGGACGTCCAGAGTCAGGCTCAGCAATGCCGGCACCAAAAAGAGGGTGAAGACGGTTGAGACGATCAGTCCGCCGATCACGACGCTGCCCAGTCCCCTGTAAAGCTCCGAGCCTGCTCCGGGGAAGAGGACCAAAGGCATCATTCCGAAGACGCTGGTGGAAACGCTCATGAAGATGGGCCGGATACGGTTGCGGACCGAGTGCTGGATGGATTGCTGGGGCGCCATCCCGTCCTCGCGGATGTGGTTGAGGGTCTGGTGGACGATCAGGATGGCGTTGTTGACCACCGTCCCTACCAGGATGATGAATCCCAGCATGGTCAGCACGTCCAATGCCTGGTACCCGATGGTTGCGTTGACCGTGGCCAGCCCGAGAAAGCCTCCCAGGGCGGCCAGCGGCACGCTGAACATGATGACGAAGGGATAGAGGAAGCTCTCGAATAGGGCTGCCATCAGCAAGTAGGTGATCACCAAAGCCAGCAGGAAGTTCCACTGCAGGGTTGAAGCCGTCTCCTCCAGCTTGTCGGCGGTGCCGCTCAGATTGGCCCGGTACAACCCGCCCAATTGGCCGGAATCCCTTAGAGGCTGAAGGATTTCCCCGCGGATCAGGTCCATTGCTTCCTCCAAAGCCATCCTCTCTTGGGGAGTGATGCGCAAGGTGATGCTGCGCTGACGCTCCCGGTGGTTGATGGTCACGGGCCCGTTGAGCTGGTCGATGCGGGCCACCGAGTCCAGTGTGACAAGGCCTCCCTCGGGAGTGGCCAAGGGCATTTGGCCCAAAAGGTGAGTTCGCCGTTCTTCGCTTCCCTCAGCCATCACCCTCAGGTCGATCTCGGTCCCTTCGAACTGGTAGTCGCTGGCCTTTGCGCCGTCCACCAGGGCGCTGACGGCAAATCCCAGGTCGCGGTTTGAAATCTTCAGCTCCGCCATGCGGCGCCGGTCGGGGACGACCTGGATCTCGGGATTGCCCAGATCGAGGCTGGGGATTGGGCGTCCTTGGGCATCGGGCATCAGCTGCCTGACTTTCCGAAAGGCCTGATCGCCGATTTCGATGAGGCGCATCAGGTCAGGGCCGGTGAACTCGATGTCGATGTTGCGCCCTTCGTCAAAGCCCCTCTGAAAGATGCTGGACTGGTTGATGACCACCAGCGTGCCGGGTATTCGGTTGCTGGCTTTTTGAAATTCGGGCAGCAGCTCGCGGACCCGCAGGGGGTCGCGGGCCCGGGCGCCCATGAAGACCCGGTCGGTGAGGGCGACGTAAAAGAATCCCGACAAACCTCCGCCTGGCAGGCTGGCCAAATCCTCTTCGCTTTCCGGCTCGTCCAGCAGGTAGCCCAGCTCCTCTTCAAAGTATTCGCGAAGCTTGGAGGTTTCTGCGACGTTGTAGCCCGGCGGGGGAAGGACGACGCCGAAGAGAAAGTTGTTGTTGCCGATGGGCAAGTACTCCGTCTTGGGCATGAGGCGGTAGCTCAACCCCAGCGAAGCTGCCGTCAGCAAGAGGACGACCGCCACCCGGCGGATCGCGGAACGGTTGATCCAACCCACCGTCCCGCTGACGCCGTCAGCGAAAGCGCCTCCGAAACGGGCCAGTCCGAAACGCCATGGCAGTCGTTTCTTGCGCTGCCCTCCCAAGATCTTGGCCGATAGGCTGGGGATGACGGTGATGGCGATGATCAGGCTCAGAGCCACGGCGCAGCTGATGGCCACGGCGATGTCGCCGAAGAGTTGCCCTGCCTCATCCTGAATGAAAAGCACGGGCACAAAGACGGCCACGGTGGTCAGGGTGCTTGCCAAGACGGCTCCCCAGACTTGGCGGGCGCCCTGGAATGCGGCATCAAAGCGCGACTTGCCCATCTGGCGGTGGCGGTAGATGTTTTCCAGAACCACGATGGAGTTGTCCACCACCATTCCCACGGCGAAGGCCAGCCCGGCCAGGCTGATGACGTTGAGGCTGCGCCCCAGGGCGTTCATCATCAGGAATGTCCCCACGACGCTGATGGGGATGGCTACGGCAATGACCAGGGTGCTGCTGGCGCTGCGCAGGTAGAGGACAAGGATGAAAATGGCCAGCATGCCTCCGATCATGAGGCTTTGCTGCACCAAGTCGATGGCGCTGATGACGTACTCGGTTTCGTCGTAGGTCTGGACCAACTGCAGACCGCGCGGGGCCAGCAAATGCTGGTTCAGGTCGGCCACCGCGGCCTTGAGGTGGGTCATGACCTCCAGGACATTCGAGTCGGGGTCGCGCACGGCGTTGATGGCGATGCCCTGCTGGTCGAGCATGAAGACTTTGGCGGAAGGCTTGCGGTATCCGAGATCGGCCCGGGCCACATCCTTCAGGTAGATGGGGACGCCGCTGCGGACGGCGATGACAATGTCTTCCAACTGGCGGGGCGATTCGTACTCGCCCACCGTGCGCACCACGTAACGCCGCTTTCCTTCCTGAAAATCGCCGCCGCTGTAGTTGCGGTTCTCCCGTTCCAGTGCAGCGCCCAACTCGTTGAGGGTCACCTGGCGCAGGGCCAGCTTGGACGGGTCGACAATGACCTGCATTTCACGCTGGCGCCCGCCGAAGATGTTCGATCCGGCCACGCCCGGGACGCGTTCGAATTCCGGTTTGACGAAATCGTCAACAAAGTCGAAGAGGGTGGAAATGTCTCCTTGGAAGGCATTGGCGGCCGTGCTGGGCACCATCATGAACCAGGCGATGGCGTTTTCGTCCGCGCCCACCGTGGTGATGACGGGCCTCAAGGCGTCGGCGGGGTATTCCTCGACCTGCTGCAGGCTGTTGGAAACGCGCAGCAGGGCGCCGTCGATGTCGATGCCTGGCGGGAAGAAGAGGGTGATCTCGCCTCGGCTGTCCGAGCTGCTGCTCTCCATCTTGAGCAGCCCCTCCAGCGATTTCAGCTGCTCCTCCTGCTCGTCCACGATGTCGCGCTCCACCTCCATGGGGCTTGCGCCCGGCCAAGCGGTGGTCACGGTGATGGTGGGCCGCTGGACGTTGGGGGTGAGTTGGATGGGGATGCGCAAGAGCGAGATGCCCCCGAAAAGGATGAGCAGGATGACGCCTACGGCCGTGGAGACGGGATAGCGGATGGACTCCTTGATGATGGTCATGGCAGGGCGTACTCCACGACGAAGACTTCCACTTTTTGGCCGGGCCTGAGACGCTCATTGCCCCGGGTCACCACCCGGTCCCCGGCGCGCAGCCCGCCCCGAACTTCGATCCAGCTTCCCACGCCCTTGCCCATCTGCACCGTCACCGGTTCGACCGTCTCGTCTTCGCGCACCCGGAAGACCCGAGGCACTTCGGCGTCGGTCAGCACGGCGTCCTTGGGGACCACCACGGCGTCATAAACTGAACCCACCGGAATCAGCACGTGAGCTTCCATTCCCACTCCCACCCGGCGTTCGGAAGCGGGCAGCCTCAGCCGCATGGGGAAGGTCCGGGATTGGGGGTCGGCGCGGGGGACGAGAGCGACTATCTTGCAGCGGACCTCGATGCCGGCCGCCTCGAAGACCACCGGTGCCCAGCCGTCCAGCCGCAGGCGCCCGAAATAGCGCTGGGGAACCTCGACTTCCACTTCCAGATCGCGCAGCGAGATCAGCTCCCCCACCTCGCCTCCCACATCCACCCATTCGCCGACCTCGGTGAACTTCTCGACCACCACGCCATCGAATGGCGCCCGGATGGTGCAGCGCTCCAGATGGTCCTGAATCTGCTCGATTTCGGCCTCCAAGCGTTCCAGCCGGCCTT
>JANQFM010000444.1 GCA_028277865.1 Acidobacteriota bacterium | reverse complement strand
CCAGGTCCCAGGTTCCGGATTCCAGAGTCCGAATCCCGAAAACCCGGAACCTGGAACCCGAAACCCCTCTGCGGTCGGTCTGAGGCGTTGCCTCGCTAGCTTTTATCCAAGCTTTCGCTACAAAAGTCCTTGCAGGTCATAAACAAATTTCAGTATGATCGGTTCTAGGTTTTGGAAGGTTTATGAGCAGAGAGGCAAATGGTTGACAAGTGCGTCTGATCTTAGTGATCTAAGTACTGGCCAGCATAGCTCATCTTAACTCATCGAGAGTCAACACAGATTAAACAGACTGGCGGTGGAACGCCACTGGGGGAGTCTGTGGGAGACGAGCAATGAAGCGGGTTGCACTCTGGATCGCAGCGTTTTGCATACTTGGATTTCAAGGTGGCCTCCTTTCTCAGCCGGCACCGCAAGAGACACGCAAGGCCGACAGTTTGCAGAGAAGCCCGTCGGCCAGCCGAGCAGCCGTGATCCCTGCCGGCGGTCAAAGTGCTGCCAAGCCGGTGCAGGGTGTACGGCCCACACAGGCAATCCGGCCGTCTCAGGCCCAGAGGCGTTCCATCCAAGCCATCTCCGGTCCCACCCACGGGATGGGCTCTGTAGAAGACGATCGGCCAAGAGGCGCCGCCAAAGGGTCGGTTGCGATCGTGCGCAGGTCTGCCAGCCTTGGCGGGGAAAGCCGCAGCAGCCTGACGAGTTTTGAAGGGCCTGCGCAGGGCCGGAGGGTGATCGATTCGAGAGGGGAATTCGCCCCTGCGGGAGGCCTGCCCAATTTGAGGCCTTTTCGGCCTGACGGCTGGTCGAGTTCCATCGTCATTTCCACCTCCAGCGGAGGGAACAGCGACTCCTCGGTCATCCAAGAAGGCGATGACCTCTTTATCGATTGGGCCGTCCTCAATGACGGCAATGCCTCCGTTTTCGAGCAGTTTTTCATCGACTTGCTGCTGGATGGGACCCGTATCGGAAGGTGGTTCGTCGATCCCCCCCTGGAGCCCAACTTCTTTGTCTTCGTCGAAGACTTTCCAGCGGGCTCCCTTTCGGCAGGCAGCCACACCTTGACGCTGGTTGCGGACAGCCTTTCTTCGACCAACGAGTCCAATGAGAATGACAACCAATTCAGCCGGCAATTCCAGGTCCAAGGTGCGGGCGTTCCCAACCTGACGCCCGTTCGGCCCAGCGGATGGTCCGATCCGGTTGTGGTTTCGACATCGCCGGGCGGCAACAGCGACAGTTCTCCGTTGACCGATGCTGACAGCCTGTTCATCGACTGGGCGGTGCTCAACAACGGCAGCGCAGACACTGCCGAGGCCTTTTTCGTGGATATCCTGGTGGACGGGGTGCTGGTCGATTTTTGGCTGGTGAATCCTCCCTTGGAGACCAACTTCTTCGTTTTCGTCGAAGACTTCGAATTGGATCCGCTGCCGGCGGGCACTCACACCATCACCCTGATCGCTGACTCCGAATCGGAGGTCGCAGAATCCAACGAGAGCGACAACAGCTTCACCCGGCAGGTCTTCATCGAGTCCGCCGGGGAGCCCGACCTGACGCCCTTTCGTCCCAGTGGCTGGTCGAGCCCCATTGTGGTCTCCACTTCGGGGGGCACGAACACGGACAGCGGTACGCTCACCAACGCCGACGTGCTCTTTATCGACTGGGCTGTCCTCAATCAAGGCCAAGGCGCCACCCAGAGCCGCTTTTTCAGCAGCCTTTTGCTGAATGGCGTGGAGCTGACCAGATGGTTCAGCGATCCGCCCTTGAACCCCAATTTTTTCGTCTTTGTCGAAGACTTCGAAATCGGCCCGCTCCCGCCCGGCCGGCACACCCTGACACTGGTGGCGGATTCCGCCTCGGCAATCGAAGAGTCGAATGAGGGCAACAATCAATTCACGCGCGAAATCTTCATTGAAGCCGTCGGCCCGCCCAATCTGGTTCCCTTCAGACCCAGCGGATGGTCGGACATCATTGTCATCTCCACCCAGCCGGACGGCAGCACGGACGGCACGGATTTCACCGATGCCGACACTCTGTTTGTTGACTGGGCCGTGCTGAACGAGGGGGATTCGCCCACTCTGAGGCGTTTTTTCATCAACCTGCAGGTCAACGGCGAAACCCTTGCCCGTTGGTTCGTCGATCCGCCTTTGGATCCCAATTTCTTCGTTTTTGTCGAGGACTTCGAAGTCGGGCCGCTGCCGCCGGGGCGCCACGTCTTGTCCCTGATCGCCGACTCCACCGAAGCCATCGAAGAGTCCAGTGAAAGCGACAACACCTTCAACAAAGACGTCTTGGTGGACTCGGTACTCAAGCCCAATCTGGTGCCCTTTCGGCCATCGGACTGGTCGGATCGCATCGTCATATCCACCCAACCAGGCAACAACACCGACAGTGCGGCACCAACCTCGGACGATACCCTGTACATTGACTGGGCGGTTTTGAACGAGGGTCCGGGAGGCATCCAAGACACATTCTTCTCCTCTCTGCTGCTGGACGGCGGAGTGATTGGGCGCTGGTTCACCAGCCCTGTTTTGGGCGAGAACTTCTTTGCCTTCGTGGAAGACTTCGAGATCCTCCCCCTTTCGCCCGGGGAACATACCCTCGAGCTGGTGGCCGACTCGACTTCGGCAGTGGCTGAAAGCGATGAGACCGACAACCGGTTCCTCAAGCGCTTTTTCATTATGCCGGCCCCGGCAGCGGATCCCGAGGAGATCTTCATCTACTTTCCGGCCATCCAGAACGGCGGACCGATTGGAACCGGCATCGCTTTTGCAAATCCGACCGACCGGCCGGCCGAAGTGGAGGTCTCGTTGCGCGACAACCAGGGAGAGCTGGTTACTGGTCCGGGCATCTCCAATCCGGCCAGGCTGGACATCCCGCCCAACCGCCAGCTGGCCCGGACTGTCCCCGAGCTCTTCGGCAGCGGCGCCACCAATGTCAACGCCTGGATGAGCGCCCGCAGCAGCAACCTGGGATTAGTGGGTTTCTTTCTGACCCTGGCGGGTGGCGCTTTTGACATCGACGGGGCCGAAGCCGTCACCCGTTACGCGGGGACGGCGGTCTTCCCCGAACTCCTGACCGGGAGCCGGGACTTCACTGAAATCAACATCGTCGGCACCGGGATAATCGATCTCGAACTGTGGCGTCAGGACGGGACTTTGCTCGACTCCCAACCGATCGACCTGGGGGAAGGGCGGGCCCGCTTCAGCGCCCGGGTGGAGGACGTCTTTTCAGTGTCCATCCCGCAACAGGCCTATGTGCTGGCCCGTACCCGCCGCTTTGCATTCATCGGCTACGAGTCATTCGGCAGCGACCGGTTCTTGGCTGGCCGCAACGCCATCCCGGTCAGCGAACTGGGCCGCGATCGGCCCGACGCACTCTTCGCCGCCCAATTGGCCGACATCAGCAACTTGAAGAGCACGATTACACTGATCAATCCCAGCGACACGGCGGCCCAGCTGACCCTCTCGACCTTTCCCACCGGCACCTCCTCGAATTCCCCGCTGGCCGTACGCAACACCACCCTGGGACCCCGTTCCATGATCCGTGCCGACGCCAGGGGCTTGGTCGGCTTGCCTCCCGGGGACTTTGTGGGCTGGCTGAGAGTGGACAGCGACGTGGCCGGCTTGGTGGGCGACATCACGTTCGGCGACCCGAACCGTAACTCACTGTCCTCCGTCCAGTTGCAGCGCTCCCCTTCAACAGACATCGTCTTCTCCCACTTGGCGGACGGCTTGGGGTTCTCGACGGGCGTCACTTTTCTGAACACCAACCCAGATCCGGTCAATGTTCACGTTGAGGTCTTTGATGCACAGGCCAGACGGACAGGCAGTACCGACTTTGTCTTAAGGCCCTTTGAGCATCGCCCCCGCACTTTGCCCGAGATCTTCGGCGCCGGCTTCCAGCCGCAAGTGGGAGGCCTGATTCGCGTCACCTCCGACCTCGGGATTTTCAGCTTCGAATTGTTCGCCTTTGCTCCGGCGGGCCGAGTCGAATCGCTGGCGGCTGTTCCTCCTCAGAAGGGCAACGGTGCAGTGGCCGGTCAACTGACCGTCTCGTCCAGCGGGTTTCAGGCCAGCATCAGCAATGGCATAGTGATGGACGCCTCAATGGATTTCGTACCCGGCGAGGCGGTCGTCCGCCTGCGAAAGGACCTTTCCCAGTCCGGCTTGGGTCGCTTCATGAGCAGCCAGGCCGGTCAATCCCGCGTCTACGCGCAGGGCGCCGACGGGCGCTTCCTCATGCGCTCCAGCCGGATCGATATCCCGTCGCCGCAACAGCTGCAGCGAAAGAACGACGCCAAGCTGAAGGATTTGAAGGGCAGGACTCTGGAGTGGATTGAGCAACTCAACAAGCACCCTGAAGTGCTGTATGCGGAGCCCAATTTCCTCTACCAGGCCATGCGGGTTCCCAACGACAGGCACTATCCCCTCCAATGGCATTATCAAAGCCTCAATCTGCCCCGGGCATGGGACATCACGACGGGCTCTTCGGACGTCATCGTGGCTGTGATCGATACGGGCGCCAAGTTCGACCATCCCGACCTGGCGCCGCGCTTGACGGGTGGCCAGTACGACTTCATCAGCGACCCGTTGCGGGCCTTGGACGGCGACGGCATCGATCCCGACGCTGAGGACGAGGGAGACTTCTCGATCTTCAGCTCCTACCATGGGACCCACGTGGCCGGAACCGTCGGTGCGGTCACCAACAATGGGGCAGGCGTGGCCGGCGTGAACTGGGTTTCTCCTTTGATGACCATCCGGGTGCTGGGATCCGGGGGGGGCACCAGCTTTGACGTTTCTGAGGGCATCCGCTATGCGGCCCGGCTGGCTAACTCCTCCGGGGCTCTTCCGTCCCGCAGGGCCGACGTGATCAACATGAGCCTGGGCGGGCCGGGCGCCAGCCAGGCCATCCGTGAAGCTGTCGAAGACGCCCTGGCGGCGGGCGTTACCATCGTAGCGGCCGCCGGCAATGACAATACGGACGATCCCAGCTTTCCCGCCAGTTTTCCCGGTGTCATTTCAGTGGGGGCCACAGACCTGTCGGGCGGCAAGGCCGACTACTCCAATTTCGGCTCCCGCATCGACGTGGTGGCCCCAGGCGGCGACACTGATGAGGACAGCAATGACGACGGTTTTGACGACGGAGTGCTGAGCACCTTGTGGAGCTACATCTTCGACGAGCCCCGCTATGACTTCTACCAGGGGACCTCGATGGCTTCGCCCCATGTGGCGGGCATCGCCTCACTCGTTCTGGCCGTCAATCCCGGCCTGACTCCTCAACAGTTGCGGCGCCTTCTTCAGGAGACCGCCATCGACCTGGGGGATGCGGGCAGAGACAACACCTTCGGCTTTGGGCTGGTGAATGCTGTGAGCGCTTTGCAGGAGGCCGGCGCCGATACTCCCCAGACGCCTGTGCTGCTGCTTTCGACCGAATTTCTCAATTTCGGCCTGGGCCTGTCCCAATTGACCGTCACCATCAGCAATGGCGGCGGCGGCAACCTGAGCGTCGATCCGCCCAGCGTGCAAGTGGACCAGGGCCAAGGATGGCTGAGTGCAGCCTTGGGCAGCGGAGGCCTGCTGGCGGCTGTCAACCGCACCGGGCTGCCCGAAGGCATCTTCACAGGCCGGATCCATCTGACTTCCAACGGCGGGGACGCCACTGTGGAGGTGCGGATGCAAGTCGGCGCCGCACAGGAGGTCTCCGACACCATCTTCGTCCTGGCCCTTGACCCGGTCACCTTCGAGACCATTGAAGGAGAGTCCACCGAAAGCGACTCGAACTTTCAATACCGGATCAGCCCCTTGCCCTCCGGGGAATACATCATCGTGGCCGGCACCGACCGCAACGATGATGGATTCATCTGCGACCAGCAGGAGGACCTGTGCGGGTTCTTCCCCGTTTCCAACCGGCCTACACCGGTCCAGGCAGAGGCGGACCAGGTGACCGGAGGCATCAACTTCTCGGTGGCCCGCGGCGGCCTGAGCCAGTCCTCTGCCGGTAAGCAGCTGATTCCCGAGCGGGGTATCCGCATTGTGCGGCGAAGATGAGAATTATTCGGCCCAAGCGATCCGGTACCCTTGATGCGTCCCTTCTCAACAGAGATAATCGGCTGCTTACGAGTGCCTCTTTGCCATTTATGGCTTTGCAGCTACGGGAGGGATGATGGGAGAGATCGTTCACACTTCGCGGATGAGGATTGACCAGCAGGAGAGGCCCAACCGCCGGGTGGCTTTGGAAGGCTTCGACGAGCCGATCCTGTTTGGCGTCCACAGCAACATTGCCGCTTTCTACGGCATTGAACCCAAGGAGCAGCGGCCGGCCACCCTCGATCACATGATCGCCGCCGTGGGCGGCTGACTGACAGGCACCTTGGCCGGTGCGCTGGAAGCGCGCCAAATCCCTTCTCAGCCCGAAAGGCTTTACTCGGATGTACAAGGCGACATCGAAAACGTCGAAGGCGTCATGCGCATCACCGAGATCCGGGTCCGCTACCGCATCCGGATCCCCTCGGGAAAGCGGGAGGCCGCCCAAAGAGCCGTCGACACCCATCCTGTCAAGTGTCCGGCAGCCATGAGTGTGCAGGGCTGCATTCGGCTGCAAATCGAAGCTGAATTCGAGGAGGAGTGAAGAGGGTTTTCGCGCAAAGACGCAAAGATCGCAAAGATGTCTCTGTGTACTCTGTGCCTCTGTGGCAAGATTAGTCCCGCAGTGTTGCCAGCGGATCGAGGCGGGCGGCGCGACGGGCGGGGAAATAGCAGCTCAGCATTGCTGCCCCTATCAGCA
>JANQFM010000441.1 GCA_028277865.1 Acidobacteriota bacterium | reverse complement strand
GCGACGGAGGTATCCAGACGCCGGGCCGGGGCAAACCGCATCCCCGCTCCTACGGCACAAACGCTCGCGTTTTGGCCGATTTCGTCCGCCAACGCTCCTTGCTTTCATTGGAGGATGCTGTTCGGCGCATGACCTCTCTGCCGGCCCAGCTGTTCAGGCTGCGCGACCGGGGACTGCTGCGCCAGGGCATGGTTGCCGACCTGGTCCTGTTCGACCCCGCCCAGGTGCGGGACCAGGCCACCTTTGAAGACCCTCATCAATTCAGCCAGGGATTCGACTACGTCTGGGTCGGCGGAACCTTGGCGGTGGAAGGGGGCGTCCTGACGCAAGCGCGGTCAGGCACCGTCCTGGCTCGGCGGTGAGCTTGCTCGGTCTTGCTGCCCCCCTTTAGATCGCCTACTCTTGCCCGATGAATGGATTCCCTTTCGTCCGCTCGCAGCAAGTGGTGAGGGCTCACCGCGACGGCAAGCCTGTGGTGGCGCTGGAGTCGGCCATCCTCTCGCACGGACTCCCCTGGCCCGTCAACTGCGAGACTTGCCGCGCCATGGAGGCTGCGGTTCGTGAGCAAGGCGCCGAACCGGCAACCGTGGGCATTTTGGAAGGACGGATTCACATCGGGCTCGAATATGATCACATCAGCCAGTTGGCCCGCGGCGAAGCGTCCAAGGCGGGTGCCCGCGACCTGCCTGCCTTGGCCACAGCACGCGCCAATGCCGGGACGACTGTTTCAGCCACCATCTTTGTCGCCCACCGGGCGGGAATCAACATCATGGCCACAGGGGGAATCGGAGGCGTCCATCGGGATTGGGCACAATCGGGAGACGCCTCGGCTGATTTGTGGGAATTGTCCCGGACTCCCGTGGCAGTGGTCTGCTCGGGCGTCAAGACCATTCTGGACCTGCCCCGCACCGTCGAGGCGCTGGAGAGCCTGGGCGTCCCCGCCATCGGTTATCGGACGATCGAATGGCCCGCCTTTTACAGCCGCAAGAGCGGCATCCCCCTGGAACACCGCGTCCACAACATCCGTCAAGCCGCCCTTTGGCTGGATTCCTGCCGACGCCTCGGCATGCCTGGCGGTTCGCTCATCCTGAATCCCGTGCCTGCAAGGGCAGCCGTGGACCGGGAGGAGGTGGAAGACATGATCGAGCAAGCCCTGCATCAGGCTCAACTGGAACAGATTGCCGGCAAGGAGGTGACGCCCTTCCTGCTGTCATGGATCCAGAAGAAGAGCCGGGAGGACACCCTTCGTGCAAACCAGGCTCTGGCCGTCTCCAACGCCCGTCTGGCCGCCAGGATCGCCCTTCAAATGAACGGCGGCGGCCAACCCCCGGCCCAAACGCCGCAATGAGTGCCTGCCATTTGGATGGAACAAGGAACAGGGAAGACGGAACAAGGAAGAATGCCTGAAGGCCGGGAATTCTGCATCTTCCCATTCTTCCCTGTTCTGTGTTCCTTGTTCCCTGTTCCACTTGCCGTTCCGGCACCCGCAAGAGGGAAGATTCAAGACTTCGACAATGCTGAAGTCTTCGTGTAAACTCAGACACCTTCGAGAGGAGCCATGAGCAAAGCCGATCGCCTAGTTCAACCGTTGGAAGAGGATCACCGGCCCTGGGGCTACTACAAAGTGCTGGCAGATGAATCGGACCACAAAGTCAAACGGATCGTGGTCTACCCGAGCCAGCGCCTCAGCCTGCAGCGCCACCAGCATCGCAGCGAACACTGGTATGTGGTGTCCGGCCAGGCCTTGGTCACACTCAACGACGATTCCGTTGCGCTGAGCGGCGGCATGGCGGTGGACATCCCCCAAGGGACCTGGCACCGGGTTCAGAATCCCGGAGGCCAAGACCTGGTCTTCATCGAAGTCCAAACCGGCGGATATTTCGGTGAAGACGATATCGAACGATCCGAGGATGACTACGGGCGGAGTTGAAGGAAGTTTCGCGCCAAGACGCCAAGGCCGCAAAGAAAAGAAGAAGGTGCTCTGCGCTCCTGGCGTCTTGGCGCGAAACCCTCGCTATTCTTCTTCCCAGCCGTTGATCAGCGTCTCGCGCAGGTCGAATCCGAAGGCGCGCTCGGTGACGGCAATGATGGGAGCACCCTGCAAGCGCTTGTAGACAGACCGCTTGAGGATGCCGTAAAGCTGGCGTGCCAAGTGCAGGAAACTCTGCTGATCGTGGCGCTCATACACGTCCGAGGGATATCTGAAGGGATCAAGGCTTTTTTGGGCAAACTCGTCGGCCAGCCGGCAGGGGCTCTTGCCCTCCTCCACCAACTCGCGCACCAGGGGACCCACCAAGTCGTACTCGAAAGGGTCAGTCTGGGCTTCGGCCAGTTCGGCGGAGGGTGCCAGATCGAGGATTCCCTGCGGGATCATCTCGCGCCCCCAGCGCCGGTTGACATGGCGTGAGAGGCGATAGACGTCCGGCTTGGTCAGGTCTCCGATTGGGGCCAGCCCGCCCGCCATATCCCCGTACAGCGTGGCGTACCCCAGGGCGATCTCGGTGGAGTTTCCGTTGCTGAGCAGAAGGGCCCGTCGGTCGTTGGCCTCCATCATCATCAACACTCCCCGCAATCGGGCCTGCAGGTTTTCCAGCGTCACCCGGTTGCGGACGGAGTGCAAATGCTTTTCATACCCCCTTTGCACGGCCTCGACCATCTCCTGGATGGGGACGACCTGGTACCGAAGCCCGAAATTGGTGGCTAGCTGGGCCGCCAAATCGCGCGTTTGAGGGGTGTTGAAGCGCGAGGGAAGATTGTAAAGCAGCAACCGCTCCGGTCCCACGGCCTGATAGGCGATGGCGGTGCCCAGGGCCGAATCGATGCCCCCTGAAACCGGCTCCAGCACGGTGTCAAAGGCGCCGATCTTGTCGCAGTAGTCGCGGATACCCATGGCCAGCGCTTCGAAAATCTCGCCCTCCCGGTCGAAGGGAGGATCTTGGACCGGCATCGCCAGGCCGTCCTGAAAGACCACGCTCTGCTGGTCGGGGCGAAAGGGCGCCAAGGCCAGCACGCGGCGTCCTTGGGCGTCAAAGGCCAGGCTCATGCCGTCGAAAACGATCAGGTTCTTGCCGTTGTCCCCAGCGCCCACGGTGTTGAGGTAAGCGATGGGCAGGCCGGTCTTTTCCACTTGCTGGCGGATCATCCGATCACGCCGAAAGCGCTTGCCGTCCTGACGGCCCGGAGAAGAGGCTACGAAGGGGCTGGCGTTGAGGACCACCAGGCACTGCGCGCCGGCTTGGCGCAGCAGTTGGGCCGGTCGGATTTCGTATTCTTCATCCCAAAGATCCTCACAGATCAGAACACCCAACGGCACCGCCCCGCAAGGCGTTTGGATGACAGCCGGTTCGATGCGGCGGCCTGCCGTAAAGTAGCGCTTATCTTCGAAGTAGCGGTAGGAAGGCAGCAGGCGCTTGTGGGCCACTTGCAGCAGCTTCCCGTCTTGCATCACCGCCGCCGCATTGTAGCGGACCCGGTGCCCGTCCGGCCCCTTTCGATCGCGGTCAAAGTCGATGAAGCCCACCACGGCCGCAATCCCAGTTGAAGCGGGCAGCAATTCCTCCATCAAGATGCGCCGGTTTTGCTCCAGGAAGGCGGGCGTGATGAGCAGTTTTTCATCCAGGCAGTAGCCGGTCAGGCAAAGCTCGGGAGTCACCACCAAGTCAGCGCCGTCCTGGCGGGCGTTTTCCATGGCCTGCAGGATGAGGCGGGCATTCCCTCTCAGATCGCCGGTCTTGGGATTGAGCTGGGCCAAGGAGATCTTGATGGTCGGCATAATCGGAAATCCATTGTAGACTAGTGGCGTGTCTCGGAAGATTTCACGCACAGACGCAGAGCTGCAGAGGAGAGGGAAGAGAAAAAACGGTTTTTCTGCGATCTCTCTGCGCCTCTGCGTGAAGACCCTCCCGAAGCGGAAAGGAATTGAACTATGCGAAAAAACATTTGCGCAATCGTTGTTTGGATAGCATTGGCCGGACTGATACAGGCAGGTGTGGTGATCGAGCTGGAAATCAAGAACCTGCGCAGCGACCGCGTGGAGGGAACCCGAAAGATCTCCGCCCAGGGCGAGATGCTGGCCATGGAGGATACCGACGGCAAAGTCATGATGATCTTCCGGGGCGACCGCATGCTGACCATTGACCACCGTGAACGCTCCTACATGGAAATCGACGAAACGACCATGCAGGAGATCAGCGGCAAGCTGAATGAGGCCATGAAGCAGATGAGGGAGCAGATGGCCAACATGCCTGCTGAGCAAAGGGCCATGATGGAACGCATGATGAAGGGCAGAATGCCGGCAGGAATGGACCCCATCGAGATCCGTGTGGAAGCGGGTGCGAACCAGAGGGTGGGAGACTACTCCTGCCGCATGTACAGCATTTACCTCAACGAAGACAAGTCTCAGGAGCTGTGCGCCGCACCGTTGAACCAGGTGGGTGCGGCTTCGGAAGCCTGGGACGCCTTCCAGGCCATGGCACGCTTTTCTCAAAAAATGATGGATTCCTTCAGGCAAGGCCCCTTGGCTCAGATGATGAACAGCAACCCGTTCGCAATGCTGGACGAGATTGACGGTTTCCCGGTCCTGACCCGTTCCTTTGACAAGGGTGCGGCCAGCGAAGAAAGCCGACTCAATTCCATCGTACGCACAGCCTTGGACCCTGCCGTATTTGAGCCTCCCTCGGGATACCGAAAAAAGAGCATGCAGGATGCGATGCGGGGCAGGTAGGGCAAGGAATCGGGAGGAAGCAACCAGCAGGAGAGAGCCGGAGGAAAAAGGGTCGTTTGGCCTGATTCCTCCGCTGCTTGGCGCTCCTGGCGACTCGGCGCGAAGGAGGAATCAGGCGATGAACCGAGCAGTTCGACTGGGATTGGGCCTTTTCATTATTTTGGTCTTGTGCGGGCTGTGGATGGCCTTGCCTCTTTTGGCAGAGGATCCGGTCTTGGAGCCGGTTCCCCAACCCCAGGCGGATATTGACGAGTTTGCCCGTCAGGTCATGGAGGAACAAAAGCTGGTAGGGCTGGCGCTGGGGACGGTGGTCGATGGCCAGGTGGACTACTTGAGGGGCTATGGATGGCAGGATCGCGAAGCCGAGATTCCGGTGCGCAGCCGCAAGACAGCCTTCCGATGGGCTTCCATCTCCAAAACCCTGACAGCGGTTCTGGCCGTGCAGCTTTCCGGACAAGGGCTGCTGGATTTGGACCAACCCATCCGAAAATACCTCACAGACTACCAGCCGCCCGCTCACTACCTGCAGGAGTGCGATGAATCGGAAGGAGGCGACGGCAACCAGCCCTGCCAGGATGGCAAGCGGGATATTCGCCTGGCCGAAGCCGAACGCAGCATCTCCATGCGACAACTGCTGGGGCACCTGGGCGGCGTCATGCACTACAGAAACGGGCGCGGCTCACCTGTTCCGCCCCAGTCCAAAGCCAATGATCCGAAGACCAACCAGGGGTTCGCCTGGGCACTGCAATACTTCACTGAAAAGCCTCTCGTGGCACGTCCTGGGACTGACTTCCGCTACACCACTTTCGGCTTCAACCTGGCGGGCGCCGTCATCGAAAAGGCGGGCAAGGGCCCCTTCGCCCAACAGCTGCAGGAACGAATCGCGGCGCCGCTGGGGCTGAAGAGCCTGCAGCCCGACTATGAGTGGGCCGAAATCCCCGATCGGGCGGCCGGTTATCGCTTATGGGGAGTCTTGAACGTCCGACAGGGCAGTGACGACGTGAGTTGGAAGCTGCCCGGCGGCGGCGTTATCTCCACAGTCGGTGATCTGACCAATTACTGCAAGGCATTGGTCGGGGACAGCTTTCTTTCCGAGCAGGAAAAAGAGCTTCTTTGGACCTCACAGGCCACTCCGAACGGAGAGCCGACAGGCTACGGGATGGGCTTCGGCGTCGAAGATGTCGAAGGCCGCAAGCGCGTCAATCATGGAGGCTCGCAGCAGAAGGCCAAAACTTACCTGCTGGCGGTCCCATCACAAAAAAGCTGTGTCACTGTCATGAGCAACTCGGTCCAAGCCAACCCGCGCAAAATCGCTGTCGGATTGCTGGATCTCTTGGAGGAACGCTGAGGGAAGGCTGGGACCGTGCCTTGCTTCTTGATTTTGTTGAAGAAACCCAATTTCGATGATACGTCACTGCTTCTTGCGCCAAAGGCGCAGCAAGACAGTAGCCGGTGGTGTCGCTTCGCTCAACCACCGGCTACCCTCTGACAGCAGCTCCGCTGCAAGGGGACGGAGAAAGGCGGAAATGGGGTTTGACAGACGCGGCT
>JANQFM010000371.1 GCA_028277865.1 Acidobacteriota bacterium | reverse complement strand
GCCAGCATGGAACTGATCAAGTCGCCGCTGCGGGGAAGGCACACTCCCACCGTCCGTCCTGGGCCGGCGCCCATGCGGCGCAGCCGGCGCGCCAGGCATTCTGCCCGCTCGTCGAGGGCGCGAAAGCAGAGGTGCGAATGTGCGGGATCATCGAAGACCAGTGCGATCCGGTCGGGCATTTCATCACACCGCGACTGGAATAACTGATGGATCAACTTGTGTCGCGAGAATTCGGTCCGGCTGTCGTTCCATTCCTGGACGAGTTGATGGCGTTCCCCAGCACCGAGCAAGGGCAGATCCTGCAAGCGGACCTGCCCGTCTGCCAGGGCGGCTTCCGTCAAGCGGCGCCAGTGGGAGATGAGGCGGCGGGCCGTGGTGCCGTCGAAAAGGTCTCTTCGAAAGGTGACTGTCCCCTCAAGTCGGCCCTGATTTTCCAGTAGGCTCAGCGTCAAGTCGAACTTGGCGATCTCCCCTTCCACATCCAGAGCCGTCACCTGTCCCAGTCCGGGATGCTTCAAGTCGAGCCCCGGTACGTTTTGCAGCATGAAGAGCAGCTGAAAAAAGGGAGTCCGGTCCAGGGAACGTTCCGGCTGCTGCTCTTCCACAATCTGCTCAAAAGGCAAGTCTTGGTGGGCATAGGCGCCCAGGGCCGTACGACGCACCTGAAGCAGGAAATCCTCAAAGCGGGGATTGCCGCCAAGGTCGGCACGCATCACCAGGGTGTTGACGAAAAACCCGATCAGCGGCTCGATCTCCGGACGATTGCGGCCCGCCACAGGGACTCCCACAGCCACATCCCGCTGCTCCGACCAGCGCCCCAACACCACCTGCAAAGAGGACAACAGTGTCATGAAAAGCGTCACGTCCCGGCTGCGGCTGAACTCCTGAAGCGAAGCGCAAAGCTGGGCGGGCCACCGAAAGTTCCAACTGCCGCCCCGGTCGGCAAGCTGGGCGGGACGGGTCCGGTCGGTAGGAAGCTCCTGGCGTGCAATCCCCTCAAGCTGCGTCTTCCAGTAATCGGACTGCTGCTCAAGCCTTTCGCCGCCGAGCCATTTCCGTTGCCAACTGGCGAAGTCGGAGTATTGGATGGGGAGAGTTGGCTGTTCGCAGTTCGCTGTTCGCAGTTCGCAGTTGGAGAGGGTTTGGCAGAGGCTGGAAAGTTCACGCAACAGGATGCCCATCGACCAGCCATCCGCAGCGATGTGATGCAGAGTCAAAAGGAGGACGGAGGAAATGCTGTAGGTATGGGAGGCAGACGCTTCTAATTTCTGCTCTTGCTCTTTCTCAGAAACTGCGAACTGCGAACTGCGAACTGCGAACTTTTCCACGACGAGGCTGGCGCGCATGACGGGGCCGGTGGAAAGATCGAAGGCGCGTCGGGCTTCGTTGAGGGCCAGGCGGTTGCGTTCTTCTTTGCGAAGCGAGTCGCCGAGGGCCGAAAGGTCGATGATGGGCAGGGCCAGCCGGACGTTTTCTTGAACGTGCTGCTCGGGGCGTCCGTCGCGGGAGGGGAAGCGGGTTCGCAGCACTTCATGACGGTCCACGATGGCGTTCAGGGAGGCTTCGATAATGGCAGGCCGGGGGCCATCGCGAAGCTGAAGGGCGACCGGAATGTTGTAGATCGCAGTCCCCGGCTGAAGTTGGTCTAAAAACCAGAGGCGCTGCTGGGCAAAGGACAAGGGCAGTTCGCTGCCAGGCACCCGCGGTTGGGCGGTGATTTTGGATGCTTGGCCCAACTGCTGCGGATCGACTCGCCGGGCTAGATCGGACAGCAGCGGGGTTTCGAATAGGACTGCAACCGGCAGATCGGCTCCCAAGGCGCTGCCGATGCGCGAGGTGGCTTGAGTGGCCAGCAGGGAGTGTCCGCCCAGCTCGAAAAAGTGTGATTGAGGCCCGATTCCCTCGACTCCCAGAACCTCTTCCCAGATTCCGGCCAGCAGCTGTTCGGTCGGCGTCCGCGGCTGGGAGTCCTCTGCGGGGAGATCCTGCTCCGCCAAGCCTTGCAGCGCCTTGCGGTCTAATTTGCCGTTGGGTGTGAGGGGCAACGCTTCCAGTTCGAAAAGGAGGCTGGGGATCATGTGGGAGGGGAGGCGGGCTTTGAGGTGGCTGCGCAGGTCGAGGGGAGAAACCGCAGAGGACGCAGAGAGAAGACGCAGAGTTCGCGGAGGATTCTTCTCTGCGTCTCTCTGCGTTCTGTCTCTGCGCTCTCTGCGGTTTTTCCCCTCCTCTTTAGCGCCCACGAACCCCACCAACCTCTCGCGTTCCACAATCACCGCAGCTTCACCAACAGCGGGATGCTCGCAAAGCACGGCCTCGATTTCGCCCGGCTCGATGCGCAGCCCTCGGATCTGGACCTGCCGGTCGCGGCGCCCCAGGAAATCGATTTGCCCATCGCAGCGCCAACGTACCAGGTCGCCCGTTCGGTAAATGCGGGTTCCGCTGCCCCGGAACGGATCAGGCAGGAAGGCTTCGGCGGTGAGCTGGGGACGCCTCCAATAACCCCTGGCGATCCCGCATCCGGCCAGATAGAGCTCACCGAAAACCCCTAGCGGCTGGGGGCGAAGCTGGCGGTCCAACACATAAAGCCGCGTGTTGTCGACTGGACATCCGATGGGCGGTGCCGACGCCTGCTCGGGGCGGTTGGGGACAGTCCCCAAAGTTGCGGGAAGACGACGACGGTTGGGGACAGTCCCCGAAGTAGCGGCGGTTGGGACGGCGGTTGGGGACAGTCCCCGAAGTTGTTGGAAGACAGTAATGGTGGGGACAGTCCCCGAAGTCGTGATGGCGGTGTACTCGGTGGGTCCGTAGTTGTTGACCAGTTCGAAAGGCAGCTCGATGCCTGGCCAGCTCAGCAGCTTGTCGCCTCCGGTCAAGGCTGCACGCAGCGCGGTGGAGGGCGGCCAATCCGACTTCATCAGGATTTCCATCACCGGAGTCGGAATGAAGGACAGGCTAATCTGCTCTCCGATGAGCCAGCGCTGCAAGGCTGGCGGAGAGAGGCGGGTCTCGTCGTCGCTGATGTGGACGCTGGCGCCAGCCGCCAAGTAAGGCCAGATTTCCCACACCGATGCGTCGAAGGTGATGGGTGCCACCTGTCCGGCACGGTCATCGGGCCTGATCGCCCAGGCGCGCTGCTGCCAGCGGATGAGGTTGAGCAGCGAATCGTGCTGAATCGCCACGCCTTTGGGTCGCCCCGTCGAACCGGAGGTGTAGATCAGGTAGGCCAGGCTTTGAGGCAGGGCAGGGCTGGCGGCGAAAGCCTCGAAGCAGTCATCGCTGGGTGCAGCGCCCACATCGATCACTTGGCAATCTGCGCCTTGCAGGCGTCCAGCGAGGTGAGCTTGGGCTGCGACCAGGCTGGCCCCTGCGTCCTGAAGCTGAAAGGCCAGTCGCTGACGGGGATGGGAAGGATCCAAAGGCAGGTAGGGCGCTCCGCTGCGCAAAACTCCCAACATTGC
>JANQFM010000350.1 GCA_028277865.1 Acidobacteriota bacterium | reverse complement strand
CCTGGCTTATTGGAGGGGACTGTTCCAGGAATCGGTTCCCTGGAATGAGGTTGGACGGGACGCAGCCCGCCTGCTCGGCTACTCCCTCCTATTCCTGGGGCTGGCTTTCCGGCGCTTTCGCCTGCGTGAGGAGGTCTAGCTTGGGGATGGCCACAAGACCACAGAGGACTCAGAAATCCAGCAAGGAGTTCATCGTAGTTGCTGGACCAAATGGAGCGGGGAAGACCACTTTCGTGAATAACTACCTGAGCGATCACCGTCGCATCTACCTCAGCGCTGATGATATAGCTGCCCGTCTATCACCCCAACTGCCGGAGTTGGCCCGGCTGGCGGCGGGGCGCGCCTTCAGCCGTCGTTTACGGGAGACCCTGAAGGACGGAGAGAGTGTGCTCATCGAATCGACGCTTTCTGGGAGAACCACGGGGCGATACCTGAAGCGGGCCAGGCGCAACGACTATTTGATCATCATGGTGTTCATCGATCTGGAAAGTCCTGGCTTATGCGTCAAGAGAGTCCGGGAAAGAGTCTTGCGAGGTGGACATGACGTGCATGAATCGGATATCTGGCGCAGGTACTCTCGGAGCAAGCGGAATTTTTGGGGCTTCTACAGATTCCAGGCAGACGAATGGCATATCTTCTATAATGCGGCAGAGGAGTTTGAAATCGTTGCTTCGGGAAAAGGATCGAGTTGCGTGATCCTAAAGCCAAAGAGATACGGTCAGTTTCTCGAAGACGCCGAGGAGAGATGATGGCTGACAATGAGCCCTTGGGGCTGGAAACCTACAAAAGAGCATTCGAGTACCTTCGAATCGGCAGTGAGGCCGTACGAAAGGCCCAAGAAGAAAACCGGCGTCTCGGGATTCCCAACGCATTCTCCCGCAATGGTCGCATCTACTACGAATTGCCCAACGGCGAGATCACCCAGGAAGATCCCTTCAAGGACGATTGAGAGGCTTGTAGCGCCCAGGCATTACGACCGAGACAGACAGTTTCAAAGGCACTCTCTCAGATTTCCCTCCTCCCTCTCCCTCGGCGGCTCTGCGCCTCGGCGTGAAATCCGTCCTTCCTGAATGCGCTACAATAAGCAGCCAGCAGCCATGGCCACCGAAACGCGATTTTGGCTCAACGATCAAGAAGTCTCCACCTGCGATCAGCCCGCAATGCTGGTGCTTGACTTCCTGCGCAGCCGCCTGCGTCTTATCGGTACCAAGGAAGGCTGCCGCGAAGGCGATTGCGGCGCCTGCGCGGTGCTGATCGGCCAACTGGACGACGGCCAAGTCCGTTATCAGCCGGTCACCTCCTGCCTGATGCCTGTGGGCGAGCTGCACGGCAAGCACCTGGTCAGCATCGAAGGGCTCAACCTGGAAAAGCTGAATCCCGTCCAGCAGGCCATCGTGGACACCGGCGCCACCCAGTGCGGCTTCTGCACCCCCGGCATTGTGGTCTCGCTGACCGGCTACCTGATGCAGGAAGATGCCGAAGTGAACGAGGATGGGGTGAAGTATGCCCTGGGCGGGCACTTGTGCCGCTGTACCGGCTACCGCTCGCTCAAGGCCACTTGCGGACGGCTGCAGCAATCCTTGCGGGGAACGGGCATCGAAGCTCTTATCGAGGAGGGGGCACTGCCCGGCTATTTCCGGGAAATGCCTCAGCGGCTGAGCCGCATTCCCCCACCGGAGCTGCCCTCAAACGGACAGCCGAGGGCTGTCATTGCAGGCGGGACCGACCTTTACGTGCAGCGCGGCGATGACCTGCCCGAGACGCCCGTCCATCTGCTCAACCTCGACCCCGGAATGCGCGGCATCCGGCAGGAAAACGGCCATCTGTGCGTGGGGGCCCTGACCAGTTTCGAGGATTTCGCGGCTCATCCGAAGGTGCAGCAGATGATCGTGGACATCCGGCACTACATGCACTTGATCGCCTCCTGGCAGATCCGCAGCCGGGCCACCCTGGGCGGCAACATCGTCAATGCCTCACCCATCGGGGACATGACCATTCTGCTGCTGGCCATGGATTCGGTCTTAGTCCTGCAAGAGGATATCCGGCACCGCCTAGTCCCCATGAAGGACTTTTTTCTGGGATACAAGCAGCTCGACATGCATGCCGGGGAGATCCTCGCCGAGATCCGCATCCCCGAGGTGGACACCCACACCCTGATCGGGTTCGAAAAGGTCTCCAAGCGAACCTGCCTGGACATCGCCAGCGTCAACCTGGGCCTTCGCCTGCGTTGCAGATCCGGTGTGATCGAGCAAGTCGGGTTGGCTGCCGGAGGGGTTGCGCCGAT
>JANQFM010000315.1 GCA_028277865.1 Acidobacteriota bacterium | reverse complement strand
CTGTTCCCTACTCCACCACAAACTCCCGCACATGCTCAGCGGGCAAGGGGCGGCTGAACTTGGAGACGATCGCCATCACCGCCGAATTGACGGCAATCCCCCAGATGCCCGGATGGATCTGTTGCCACTGCAATTGTGGGTAATGATTCCAGATCACCGCCACCAGGCAGCCTGCCGTCATGCCGCTCAAAGCGCCCGCACGGGTGGCGCCTCCCCAAAAAAACGTGGCCAGCAGCAGCGGAAAGATCTGGGCGATAAAGCCGTAGGCCAGCAGCAGCAATTCGACCAGAGACAGCTCGGAAAAGACGGCGAAGAAATAGGCAAGCCCACCCACCAAAACCACCAAGATGCGGATGAGGCGAATCTCCCAGGCGCCTTCGATTCTGGGGAAAAGGATCTGGAAGAAGTCCTTGACCAAGATCGAGCCCGCTGCGTGGACGATGGCATCGCCGGTCGACATCGAAGCGGCCAAAGCGCCGGCGCAAAAAAGCCCGATCACCAAAGGAGACAGGTCCATCGAGGTCATGATGGTGGGCAGGATGGCGTCGGGCGGTTCGACTCCCGGATAGCTGAGCACGGCCGAAAACCCGATGAACATGATGGGGACCAGGAAAATCTGGAAGGTGGGGTAAAAGACGATGGTCTGCTTGAGGGTGCGGGTGCTGCGGGCGGTATAGATCTTCATGAAGTAGTGGGGCCACAGGCTGAAGCCGATTGCCGAGATGGCCACTGCGCTGGTGTAGGCGCCCCAGGTCCAGGGCTCGCCCGCTCCGTCCAGCCCCGGCGCGGTGAGCATCTCAGGACGCGCCTCGGCCAGGCGGTCGAACATGGCTCCCACTCCTCCGTAAAGCTTGTAAGGCAGGTAAAGGCCTAAAGTCCAGGCCAGGATCATCATCAGGATGCCCTGAAAGGTGTTGGTCCAGCCCACTCCCATGACGCCGCTGTAAAAGACGTAAATCAGCACCACCCCATAGGCGATGGCCGCTCCCGCCCATTCGGGGACCCGGCCTTCGGTGACGGCGTTGAAGACGTAGCCGGCGCCCTGCATCTGCAGTGTCAAGTAAGGCAAGAAGGCCATCAGGCTGATGAGGGCCAAAATGGCCGAAAGAGACCGGCTCTTGAAGCGGTGGGCAAAGAGCTGGGCCTGGGTGACGTAGCCGAAGCGGCGTCCCAGCCGGGCGATGCGGGGTCCGAAGAAGTACCAGGGGAGCAGCCCCACGGTTCCGTAGGAAATGATGTAAAAGACGGCAGCGCCCCTCGAATAGGCCCAGCCCGGGGCGCCCAAAAAGGCAAAGGCGCTGAAAATCGAAGCGCCCAACACGAAATAGAGCACCAAGAAGCCCAGTTGGCGGTCGCCGGCCACGTATCCCACCGTGCTGTCCGAGGTGCGTCGCCCCGAAAGCAGGCCGACCGTCAATGAGGCCATCAGGTAGCCCAGGGTGACCAGCAAGACGATCATCCAGCTTTCCATCAGTCCAGAGAGCCTTTCCGATCCTCCCACAGGAAAAGGCTCAGCAGGACGCAAAAGCCGAGGACCAGCAAGATAATCAAATAAAGCAGTGCAAAGGGGATACCCAATAAGCGGGGTTCGATGCGGCTGAAAACCGGATAGACCGGCCAGATCATGGCAAAGAAGAGAGCCACGAAAAAGGCTGTCACCGCCTTGTAGACCCTCCTCTCGGCTGGGGGCAGCAGGGTGGAGAATATCCTCATCGGGCCTTACTGTAGCGAAAGTTTCCTGCAAAAACAGCTCTTTCGTGCCCTTTCGCAAAGTTTTCGCCCTTGTTGCGTGCTCTCCAAATTGCCTCTGAAACCAGTCTTTGCTAAGCTGATTCTGGTTGTCTGAACCTTCACTGCATACCGGCTGAAAGGGGAAATCGATGAGCAGGAAACCTAGCGATGTCGCGATGTGGCTGTTTTCAATGGCGCTGACCGTGTGCCTGGCAGGATGCGGCGCTGCAACAGAGGAGAGCGCCAAGGAAGTGCCAACCTACAATGCCCGGACCTTTTTTGAGACCACCTCGGTGGGAGGAGCCTCCTTCTCGCACGACGAGACCCGCATCCTTCTTTCCAGCGACGCCAGCGGCATCTTCAACGTCTACAGCCAGCCCATCGAGGGGGGCGATCCTGAGCAGCTCACCCATTCCGAAAGCGATGCCAGCTTTGCGGTGAGCTGGTTTCCTCACGACGACCGCTTCCTTTACACCGCAGATCAGGGAGGCAACGAGCTCAACCACCTTTACGTCCACCAGACTGAGGGAGAGCCGCGCGACCTGACGCCCGGCGAGAACATCAAAGCCCTTTTCGTGCAGTGGAGCCGGGACGGACAGCACTTTTACGTCTCCACCAACGAACGGGACCCCCAGTTCTTCGACCTGTACCGCTACAGCGCCGAGGACTACCAGCGCGAAATGATTCTTGAAAACACCCAGGGCTGGATCGGCACCACCATCAGCCCCGACGACCGCTGGCTGGCGCTGGACAAGGTCAACAACAACATGGACAGCGATGTCTACTTGCTGGATCTCCAGTCCAAGGACCAGGAACCCCGGCACATCACGCCCCATGAAGAAAATGCGACTCACTCGGCGGCCACCTTCACCCCCGACAGCAGCCAGCTCTACTACGCTACAAACGCCCACGGCGAATACAACCAGATCTGGTCCTACAATCTGCAAAGCGGCCAGCACCAATCGGTCATCGAGGACGAGTGGGACGTCATGGGCGTGCAGTTTTCCGAGCAGGGCCGCTTCCGCATCAGCTTTGTCAATCAGGACGCCAGGACAGCCGTCACCATTTTGGATACCTCGACAGGGCAGCCCCTTAAACTCCCCGAGCTGCCCCAAGGCGACTTCGCGGGACTCAGTTTCTCTGACAGCGAAGAGAAGATGGCCTTTTACCTCAACAGCGACACCTCGCCTTCCAACCTGCACTTTTTCGACCTCACGTCGGGCGACCACCGCCAGTTGACCGACACCCTCAATCCGGCCATCGACTCCGCCCATCTGGTGGAAAGCGAGGTGATCCGCTACAAGAGCTTCGACGACCTGGAGATCCCCTCCATCCTTTACCGGCCTCACCAGGCCTCAGCTTCCAACCAAGTCCCCGGATTGATCATGGTGCACGGCGGACCGGGCGGACAGAGCCGAAAGGGCTACAACCCCATCGTCCAGCACCTGGTCAACCACGGATACGCCGTGCTGGCCGTCAACAACCGGGGCTCCTCGGGCTATGGCAAGACCTTCTTCCACATGGACGACCGCAAGCACGGCGAGGTCGACCTGCAGGACTGCGTGTGGGGCCGCAAGTACCTGGAAGGGCTGGACTGGATCGACGGCTCGCGCATCGGCATCATCGGAGGCAGCTACGGCGGATACATGGTGGCCGCAGCCCTGGCGTTCGAGCCTGAGGCATTCGATGTGGGCGTCGACATCTTCGGCGTCACCAACTGGGTACGGACCCTCAAAAGCATCCCGCCCTGGTGGACGGCCATGCGCGAAGGCCTTTACGGCGAACTGGGCGACCCGGCCACCGACGAGGAACGCCTGCGCCGCATTTCGCCCCTCTTCCACGCTTCGAACATCGTCAAGCCCCTTTTGGTCGTCCAGGGCGCCAACGACCCCCGCGTACTGCAGATCGAAAGCGATGAAATCGTGGAGGCGGTGCGCAACAATGGAGTCCCGGTCGAATACCTGGTCTTCGAGGACGAAGGCCACGGCTTCCGCAATAAATCCAACCGCATCGAGGCGTCCGACAAATACGTCCAGTTCCTGAATCGCTACCTGAAGGGCCAAACATCCGAAGGGTCGCCGACGGAATGAGCTTCACAGAGGCAAGCGCCGGGGGCTGGCTCGACGGTGGCGTTTGCCAGGCTTCATTGCGCCCACAGCCGTCGAATCCGCAGTCTTGGGATGAGATTTGCGTTCTTTGCGGCTTTGCGCGAAATTCTGGCTTTCATGCCCTTCCGCGGGCTTCCCCACTCAATTCCCTCGATTGGTCGCCACCGGCTCGCACTGGGCCAGGCGTCCCTGGGTGGCTTGGCCGCCGTTGGACACCTCGCAGGAAAAGCCGTTGGCCTGGCGGCACATTTCCACCGCAATCTGCACAAAAACTTCCTTTTCCGCACAGAAGCAGCGGCAGCGCGGTTGCAGGACCGGCGTGGCTACCGTCACCCCTGCCAAGCCGTCATCGTCCGCCAGGGCCGCGTTGAAGTGCGCCCAGACGGGGGCATGGTCGGAATAGGCGCGGTGGTAATCGGCCAGCTCATCCTCGCTCATGGTGGTCAAGGCAGGCCAATAGGCGGTCGACATGGGAGTCCATTCGCGCACCGTGCTGGCAGGGACGGCCAGGTGGTCAAGAACGGAGCGGAAGCGTCCCTTGC
>JANQFM010000224.1 GCA_028277865.1 Acidobacteriota bacterium | reverse complement strand
GGAATGGGAATCCAGCCACGCCGAAATCGAAATCCACGGTATCCGCTTCGCAGGCTGGCAGGGAGAGTAGGGTTCGCGCTTTCGAGCGAAGCGGCTTAGTGAGCGTGCGAACAAAGCCGCAAAGTTCCACAAAGAGAGGGAATCTTGGCACACCATCTGGCGCGGAGAATATGTGGCCACGTGCCGGGCTCGTCCCGGTCGGGCCGTGTTTGGAGACCAGAACCGGGAAAGAGGAATGATGCGCCACCCCCCGAGCTTGTCTCGGTGGAGCGATGTTTCCTTGCCGGCGATTGGGATCCCAGCCATGAGACATCCCTCCACGGAGTCAAGCTCCGTGGTGGCGATAGTGTTTTTTGAAGCGGGTCTGGTTACTAAACACAGCCCGACCGGGACAAGCCCGGCACGTGGCCTTTTTTGCCTCTTCTCCTGGGTTGACGTTGCGAGGAGCTGCAAGCGTCGGCCTGATGCAGCCAGGTTTCATCGGCAGTCACCTTACCTGCGACGCAGCCCTTGGGGGAAGATGGGGCGGCTCAGGTTGCCCTCTTTGTCCACCGATTGAACGGCGAAAAAGAAGTTGTCCACGATCGTGCCCTTCAAGACGTGCTCGGTCACATTGCCCACCGGGATGCGGCGCTGCCAGTAGGGCGCCGAGGTCTCGCGCACCAGGATCGCGTAGCCGGCCAAGTCGGCGGTCGGGGAAGCCTCCCAGCTCAAGGTGGTGTCGTAACGGACGGCGCCGCGGATGCCCAGCCTGGAAGGCGGTGCCGGAGCGTCGGCCAGGCTGGCCAGGGCAGCTGCGTTGACGCGTACGATGCTTGCCGAGTACTGGGCGTCGAAAGATTCAGGCAGGTCGCCGTACTGAACGCCGCCCTCCTCCCTCACGTCCTGGTGCTGGCGGGCGTAGTTTTCGTACATTTCGGAAAAGCGCACCGCCGGATAGCCTGCCTGGCTGAAAGAGGTGTGATCGCCGCCTCGTCCGAATCGGTCGCGGCGGTAGATGAGGTGAATCTTGAAGCCAGGGACGTAGAACTCACCCAATTCCTTGACGTAGCGGGCCAGCTGACGGGCCGGGCTGTCCACCTCGCCTCCGATGCCTTGGCGCAGCCTGCCTTGCAGCTCGGTTTCACTGGCCGGGACACCTTCGGAGAAAACGCGCATCTCGGTATTGGAGAGGTGCCCGCCGCCTCCTTGCGAATTGCCGATGATGTCGTTGGTGATCATGGCATCCACGTTGAGCCCCTGCTCTCGAGCCCGATCGGCCCAGTGGCGGCTGCCCAGCAAACCGACCTCCTCGCCGGAGAAGGCGACGAAAACGACTGTGGCTTCGAACCGGCGCCGGCTCATCACCCGTGCCAGTTCGATGACTGCAGCCGTCCCCGAGGCGTCGTCCACGGCCCCGGGAGCGCGGCTGTCGGCGTCGTTGGCTCTGGAAGCCCGGCTGTCGTAATGTCCGCTCACGACGTAGATCCGATCCGGATCGGTTGTTCCGGGCAAGGTGGCCACCACGTTGACCAGCTTGACCGGCTGATCGCCCAGCAGACGCACCTGGACCTCGAACTCATCCAGTTCCACCTGCAGCCCTTCGAACTTCTCAAACTCCTTGCGGATGTACTCCCAGGCTTCCTGAATATGGGGACTTTGAACATGCCGCGAATGAATGGCCGCAAGCGCCTGGACATGCGCCTTCAAATTCTCCGCCGAAATCTCCCCCACAATCCCCGCCACCTTGGGACTCCTCTGCGGCGGCTCCACCCCCAAAAGCGACCCCAAAACCAGCGGCACCAGCCCAATCCAGCCCATTCTCTTCATCCTCATCCCCCTCCCTCTGCGTCTCTGCGCCTCTGCGTGACCAAGGTCCAAGGTCCAAGGTCCAAGGTCCAAGGTCTGCAGAATGTACCATCTTGACTGCGAACTGCGAACTGCGAACTGCGAACTGCGAACTGCGAACTGCGAACTGCGAACTGCGAACTGCGAACTGCGAACTGCGAACTGCCAACTGCCAACTAAAACCTGTAGCCGATCGAAAAGTAGGACGTCCATCCCGTTTCGTCAGTCTTGCCCAGCAGCACCCGCACCGGCCCCAGGAAGCGGACGTCGAGGGAGGCGCCGAAGCCGAAGCCGTGCAGGGGGCCGCTCAGATCGCGGCTGTCGAGGCTTCGGCTGAACAGCCCGCCGTTGTAGACCCCTTCCAGGTAAGCGTCCTGCAGCACTCCCAGCTGGAATGACTTGAGGCGGTGGCGGTAGGAGAGATCCAGGATGAAGCGGTGCTTGGAAACCCTTTCGTCGCGGCGCAATCCCACGAAAGGATCGGCGACAAAGTCGAAATAGTGGCGGCTTCCGCTGTAGAGCAGTTCGTAAAAAGGGGCTCCTCCGCTGATGATTTTCCAGGAGGCGCCCACTCCCAGCGTGCCGCGCTCTCCGATCCGCAGGCGCTGCTGCAGCCCCGCCGACCCGCGCAGAAAGGAAAAGTCGCCTCCCAGGGCTCGATCGCGCCAGTCGATCTGCAGGTGGGCGCGCAGACCGGCGTCGGCAAAGTCCGAATGATCGAAGCTGTCCCATCGGAAGGCGGCGCTGACTCCAGCCAGTGATTCCGCTGCACTCTGGCGAAAGCTCCCCGATCCTCTTTGAATGTCCACTCTTTCGATGCTGTAGCCGGCATCCAGGCGTCCCGAACGGCCGATCAAGCGGTGCAGCCCGATCCCCCATCCGACTCGGCGGTCCTGGAAGTCGGATGTTTGCTCCTCTCCAGAAAAGATCAGGCGGTCAAAGGAACGGAATCGAAAAAAAGCCGAAGGGAAAAGGCGTCGACCCGAGTAGGAACCGCCGTCCAGGGCCAGATAGACTTGCTGGACGTTTCCCACCAGCAGCTGGGAAAGGAAATCAAAGCGGCCTCCGGCAACCTGCCTGCTGAGCAACTCGAAGGCGCCCGTGAACTGGTAGTCCTTGTCGTAGCGCAGCCCCATGCCCAGACGGGTGCGGGCGGCCTCATCCACTTCAAAGGTCAGGCTGGGCCGGGCAGCGCTGTCTTGCAGGCGAAACCCTGCCGAATCGAACAGGTCTGATCCATAGATGGCCGACACATCCTGGTCGATTTCGCCGATGCTGGCCGATTGCCCGGCACGGGTACGGGTGTGCTTGAGAACTGCCCCTGGGGGGTACTTGTCGGCTCCGGCCACCTCGACCGACCGGATCGGCAGCGGCGATGGGGAGTAGGAGAAATTGTCGGCATCGAAATCAACCGGCAGCAGGGAATCGGGGGGAATGCGCAAGGGGATCGAGATGCCTTTGATTTTGAGCAGCTGGCGGATGGAGGGCATTTGATCCACAGCGGCCTGCCGACCCAGGGGGATCAGTTGGGAAGCCTTGGCGAAGTCGAGCGAGGTCAGCCCCCGCAGGTCGGGCCGGATCAGCACGTCGGCCAGCTTGCGGCTCACCTGCAGGCTTTCTTCGATATGCAGGCCGATGGTCTGGTCGAGGACATCGATCAACGAGCCGATCTCCTCCTTGGAGCGTTTGAGGGGTGTTGAAACGTCGACGGCGATAATGATATCGGCGCCCCACTCGATGGCCCGCCTCACCGGCAGGTTGTCGGCCACGCCTCCGTCAACGAGCAGCGTTTCGCCCCACTGCACGGGCGTCAAGACGCCCGGGACAGCCATGCTGGCCCGGAGGGCCGTGCTCAAGGAACCCTCCCGGAAAATGTGGGCTTCGCCGGTCAGCAAGTCGGTAGCCACGGCGCGGAAGGGGATCTTCAAGCGGTCGAAGTCGCCTCTCGCCTCCAGGAGCAGGGCGGCGCTGAAGCGGTCCAGCATTTGGGTGATCTTCTGGCCCGCCTGCAATCCGGCCGGCAGTTCCAGTTCCAGGCTTTCCATCTGCAGTTCGAAAAGCTGGCGGTCGGCCCGCATCTTGTTGTTGAAGTTGAGTCGGCGCCGGTCAGGGCGGTCGTCGAGCAGCCGGTTCCAGTCGATGCCCGTAACGATGTCGGACAGGTCCTGGGCTGAGTACCCTGCGGCATAGAGCCCGCCGGCCAAGGCGCCATAGCTGGTTCCCACCACCAGGTCGATGGGCACGCCCGCTCTTTCCAACTCCATCAGCACCCCGATATGAGCTGCCCCCCGTGCCCCGCCTCCGCTGAGGACCAAAGCCACCTTGGGGCGATCCGGCTGGGCGTTGAGGGAAGCCAAGGCCAGAGATAATACAAGCAGTTGCAGGAAAGGGAATCGATTGGCCGTCACCATCACCTCCGCTGCCTATCTTACTGAAGCCTCACGCGCCCGTCGCCTTCTCCCTGGGCCGCCGTCGGGCTTGCCCCGGCGGAGCCCGCGACTGAGCAGCTAGAAGCGGTGGAATCAAGGAAAAGCGCATCCCCGGCCCTCCCCCAGGGAGGCGCGCCTCCCTGGGGGAGGCCCGGGGATGCGCGGGAGGTTGTGAGTTTCGTCTGGCTGGCTAGCATTCCAGTCGTCCGCTCCGCCGGGGCAAGCCCGACGGCGGCGTTTGCCTGGCATTGCGCAGTTGCGCCTTGGCTGTAATGAGCAGGACTGCGGCTCGTTCTTGTCCGATCGCCGACTGCAAAGCCGGAAACGATCCTTTTACATTTTTGTGGCGGCGACTTGCCTATCTGCTGGATGTCCAAGGTGCTCCGCCGTTCGGATCACTCTCCGAATGGCATCCCGATCATAGGAACCAAAAGTTCCGAGATAACCGCCGAACTCGTAAACGGGCTGCATACCTTCGAAGTAGGAAAGGTTGTTCAAATAGGCGCAAGCTATACCCGCCGGCGCCTCCAGAAGCGAGGCTCCCATTGCCAGGTGAATGTGGTCTGGTAGGATGCCTGCACTTCGGATCAGATGCCCTTTCTTGCGTGCGACAGCGAGAAGAATCCGCCGGATCCCCTCAATGCGCCTCAAGCTCGAAATCCTATGCCTTCCCGTCCGAACGAATACCAGATGGAGATTGTAGAGGTATTCGGCATAAGAACTCCGGCGGCGGCTTGAGAGATCCACTTCAGGCTGGTCGATCCGGACTTGCGCAAGGCGGCTTTGCACGCGCGGATCTGAAACGGGGTGCCGATCCGTCTGAGAGGCGATGTACTGATCCACAGCACCCGTATTAATTGCGCCGACACTCTGAATTGCATAAGTTCGCCTCAAGGCCTTTGGATTGAGGTCTCGAATCTCGTATTGAAGCCGCCCCTTGAGCGAACGAGTGATTTTCGGAGGCGCAAGATTCGGCTTGGTGCTCAGCAGGAATTGGCTTAGCCGATCAGCCCTTGGGTGGTGCTCCAGAATGCGCACCTCGTCTTTTTCAGTTGCCTTTTTCACCGAGTCGAGCCAAATGTCCGGTGCGACCATCGCGCCCTTCCAGAAGATGGTGAGTGACCAATTGAGTTGGTAGGCAAAGCGGCAGTTTTGGGTCGTATAGATCGGAGGGATCTCTTTCATTTCAGTGATGGAGCGTAGCAAATACCTGAGAATCTTGCCCCGCCGGACGAAGGATTGGCCTTCTGTCCCCCATTGCCCTGGGAGAAGCTCCCCATACCTGGCTTGACTGCGGTGCGTTGTCGTGAAATCTGGTAACCGCCGCCGCCGGGCCCGTCCCGGCGGAGCGGACGACTGAATGGCTAGCAGATGACTATCCAGCACTTACTATCTCTGCGCAGCCCCGGCCCTCCCCAGGGCAGCACGCTGCCCTGGGGAGGGCCGGGGCTGCGCTTTCCATTAGGCTCCACCGCATCTAGCTGCTCAGTCGTGGGCTCCGCCGGGTCGAGCCCGGCGGCGGCCATAGGTCCGTTGCAGTACTGAGGCGGGCCGGGCAGAGGCATCAAATGTTCCTTTCCCTCTGTTGTACAATCTGAACCTCGTCACGCCGAGGTGCAGAGATAGGCAGAAAAGAAAGTTGTCAGTTGGCAGTTGTCAGCAGATTGTACGATCTGGGGACTTTGGACCTTGGACTTTGGAGGCCGTTCGATGAACCTGCTCGAGGAATTGCGCTGGCTTCCTGACCTCGGCCAGCGCCATCGATTCGCACCAGCTCGGCGAGATCGAGCTCTACGCCTCCGACCTCGGCAACGCGGTGCTGGTCGACACCGGTGAGGATCGCCTGGTGGTGACGCCGGACGACCCGGAGGGATTTCTCCGCGCGCTCGGAGAAGGGGGGTAACGACCGCATCGCCGGGGACGGTCGACACGGAGGTGGACCGCTACATCGGTTCGCGCCGAAGGCTGTAGCGGTCGAGCTCCGTCTCAACCGGGGTGGGGGGCCCACTCAACTGCGCTCTACTAGAATCTCTCGCGCATGAGCGACTTCCGCTCCACCACGGTGCTCACCGTCCGGCGCAATGGCCGCGTGTGCATGGTCTCGGACGGCCAGGTCACCTTCAACGACACGGTGCTCAAGACGTCGGCGTCAAAGGTCAAGCGGGCCGGCGACGGCAAGGTGCTGGTCGGTTTCGCCGGCGGCGCCGCCGACGGTCTGGCCCTGTTCACGCGCTTCGAGGCCAAGCTCGACGAGTTTCAGGGCAATCTCGAGCGGGCGGTGCTCGAGCTCGCCCGGGACTGGCGGACCGATCGCGCTCTGCGCCAGCTCCAGGCCCACATGATCGTCGCGTCGGCAGAGAAGACCTTCCTGGTTTCGGGCAACGGCGATCTCCTGCAACCGGACGACGACGGTCTGATCGGGAT
>JANQFM010000211.1 GCA_028277865.1 Acidobacteriota bacterium | reverse complement strand
CGGTGGCTTGAGCAAAGGCAACTTCAGGCGTAGGGCAAATCACTCCGACAGTTCGACAGTCCTGAACAAATACGCCAGCCCGGACCTCCAGGACTCCCTCAGGCCTCCACCTCCTCGTACTCCTCCAGCGGCGGGCAGACGCAAAAGAGGTGGCGGTCGCCGTAGGTGTTGTCGATGCGGCGCACCGGGGGCCAGAATTTGTGCTCGTCCAGCCAGGGCAAGGGAAATACCGCCTGTCGGCGGGAGTAGGCATGGGGCCATTCGTCCGAAGCCAGCACTCGGGTGGTGTGAGGGGCGTTCTTGAGAGGGCTTTCATCGGCGGAAATGCGCCCCTCCTCCACGTCGCGGATCTCCTGGCGGATGGCGATGAGGGCATCGCAAAAGCGGTCCAATTCGGCCTTGGACTCGCTTTCGGTGGGTTCGACCATCATCGTCTCGGCCACCGGCCAGGCCACTGTGGGGGCGTGGAAACCATAGTCCATCAGGCGCTTGGCCACATCCTCGACATTGATCCCCGCCTGACGCCGGAAGCGGCGCAGGTCGAGGATGCATTCGTGGGCCACCCGGCCGTGGCGGCCTCGATAAAGGACCGGGAAGTGATCCTGGATCCGTTCGGCCACGTAGTTGGCGTTGAGGATGGCGATCTTGGTTGCGTAGGTCATCCCCTGTCCGCCCATCAGCTTGATGTAGGCCCAGGAAATGGGCAGGATGCAGGCCGAACCCCAGGGTGCCGCCGACACGGCCCCGATGGCCTGCTCTCCTCCAACCGCGGCATGACGATGGCCGGGCAGGAAGGGCGCCAGGTGAGCCGCCACCCCGATGGGCCCCACTCCGGGTCCGCCTCCGCCGTGAGGAATGCAGAAGGTCTTGTGCAGGTTGAGGTGGCATACGTCTGCCCCGAACTCGCCCGGCAGGCAAAGCCCCAGCTGGGCGTTGAGATTTGCGCCGTCCATGTAGACCTGTCCGCCCGCCTGATGAACCGTGTCGATCACCTGGCGGATCTCCTCTTCGAAGACGCCGTGGGTGGAAGGGTAGGTGATCATCAGGGCCGACAGGCGCTCGCCGTGCTTGTCCACTTTTTTGGCCAGGTCTTGCAGGTCGATATTGCCCTCATCGTCACATCGCACCACCACCACTTTGAGCCCCGCCATCACGGCGCTGGCGGGATTGGTGCCGTGGGCGGACTGGGGGATGAGGCAGATGTCTCGCCCTGTTTCCCCGCTTGACCGGTGATAGGCCCGGATGGTGAGCAGCCCGGAGTACTCGCCCTGTGATCCGGCGTTGGGCTGCAGCGAGAAGGCGGCGAATCCGGTGGCCTTGCAGAGCAACAATTCCAGTTCCTCGATCATCTCCAGGTAGCCTTGCGCTTGATCCAGCGGCGCAAAGGGGTGCAGGCGTCCGAATTCCGGCCAGGTGACGGGAACCATCTCAGCCGTTCCGTTGAGCTTCATGGTGCACGAGCCCAAGGGGATCATCGAGTGGGCCAGAGAGAGGTCACGTCCCTGCAGGCGCTGGATGTAGCGCAGCAGTTCGGTCTCTGAATGGTGGTTGTGGAAGACGGGATGGGTGAGGAACTCGCTGGAACGCGCCAGCTTGGAAGGGACGGTCGGCTCGCATTCTCGGGCCAGTCGGCCGGCATCGAAAGGCAATTCATCCCTGCCTGAAATCACTTTCAGGATGGCCGCCAGATCATCTACGGTGGTGGTTTCGTCCAGGGAGATTCCCAGGCCGTCTTCAAAGAGCCGAAAGTTCATGCCCGAACGGCTGGAGCGCTGCACCGCCAGCCGCAGGGCATCGGCAGGCAGGTCGAGCCGGATGGTGTCGAAGAAGTCTGCATGACGGACCGGCAGCCCCAGCTGACCCAGCCCCTCGGCCAAGGCGGTGGTATAGCGATGGATCCGGCGGGCGATCTTATTCAGTCCTTCGGGGCCGTAGTAGACGGCATAAAAGCCGGCCATGATGGCCAGCAGCACCTGGGCCGTGCAGATGTTGCTGGTGGCCTTTTCGCGCCGGATGTGCTGTTCACGGGTCTGCAGGGCCAGGCGCAGGGCCGGCTGGCCGTCTGCGTCGTGCGAGACGCCCACGATGCGTCCCGGAATCTGGCGGCGGTATTCCTCACGAGTCGAGAAAAAGGCGGCGTGCGGCCCTCCAAACCCCATGGGGACGCCCAGGCGCTGCGAATTGCCGACGGCGATGTCGGCGCCCCATTCTCCCGGAGGCGCCAATAAGACCAGCGCCAGCAGGTCGGTGGCCGCCACCACCAAGGCACCGCTTTGATGGGCCTGCTCGGCATAGTCCGAATAATCCTGCACTTCCCCTTCCGTCCCCGGGTACTGCACCAGGACGCCGAAGAAGGATCCGTCCAATTCCAGGCCGAGATGGTCAGCCACCACGACTTCGATTCCCACAACGCCTGCCCGTGTGCGCACCACGTCGATGGTCTGGGGATGGCAGCGATCAGAAACGAAAAAGCGGTGACGCTGCTCGTCGCCTCGGACCTGGTAGCACAGGCTCATGGCTTCGGCGGCGGCTGTCCCCTCGTCCAGCAAAGAGGCATTGGCGATGGGAAGCCCCGTCAGATCTGCCACCATTGTCTGGAAGTTGAGCAAGGCCTCCAGGCGTCCCTGGGCGATTTCGGCTTGGTAGGGCGTGTACTGGGTATACCATCCGGGATTTTCAAGGATATTGCGCTGGATGACCGGCGGCGTGAAGCAATCGTAGTAGCCTTGGCCGATGTAGCTGCGGAAGATCTGGTTTTTGCAGGCCAGCTGACGGGCACGGGCGATCACCTCGTCTTCGGTCATGGCTTGACCCAGCTGAAGAGGGTGGATCATGCGGATGGACTGGGGAACGGTCTGGTCGATCAAATCATCCAGCGAGGAGGCGCCGACAGCCTCCAGCATTTCTTCCACTTCACGGCGGCGAGGTCCGATATGACGGCGGGCAAAGTAGTCAAACTCGTCGGTGTTCTTCACGGTGCTGCTGTCCTTTCGGTCGATGCTCGATCTGCAGCCGGTCGCGTGCTGGCCAAGCGCTCAAAACAGGAGAGAGCATTATAGAGGGAGAGGCTTTTTAGGACAAAGAGGCTTCGTGCCAAGACGCAAGGTACGCCAAGGGAGAGAAGGGAAAGAAAGGCTTTGCGGGCCTTGCGTCTTGGCGCGAGATTCCCTTTCCGCTTCAACCTGCCGAAGCTGCCTTGGACTTCATCCTGAGGTTGAGCATCTCCACCACCAGCGAAAAGCCCATAGCGAAGTAGATGTAGCCCTTTTCGACATGCTTGCCGGTTCCTTCCAGCACAAGCATCACACCGATGAGAAGCAGGAAGGAAAGGGCCAACATCTTCAGGGTGGGGTGCCTTTCGATGAACTCCGAGATGGAGTCGGCAAAGACCAGCATCACGCCCACGGCAGCCATGACGGCGATGACCATGACGGCCAGGTGCTGGGCCATTCCCACAGCCGTGATGACCGAGTCGAGCGAGAAGACGATGTCAAGCAGCATGATCTGGGCGATCACCGATCCGAAGCCGGAATAAGCGGCCTTGGCTTTGGCCTGCCGGTCATGGGCGCCTTCCAGTTTGTCATGGATTTCGTAGGTGGACTTGCCGATCAAAAAGAGGCCCCCAGCCAGCAGGATCAAATCGCGCCCGCTGAAGGCATGCTCCCAGATGCTGAAAAGGGGCGTAGTCAGGCGCATGATCCAGGTGATTGCCAAAAGCAGCAGGATGCGCATGATCATGGCCGCCGCCAGCCCGATTTTGCGCGCCCGCGCCTGCAGGCTGACAGGCAGCTTGGCGCTGATGATGGCGATGAAAACGATATTGTCGATCCCCAGTACGATCTCCAAGGCGGTGAGCGTCAGCAGGGCGATCAGGTTCTCGGTGGTCAGCAGCTCAATCATGCCCCCGATTCTGGCTTGAGGCACAATCGTTGGCAAGCGCAGGAAAGGGATCTCACGCCGAGACGCAAAGTCGCAAAGCGTCAAGGTAGTGTCCTAATTCTGAGGGGGAAAACGAATTTGGATTGGCAGACTATTCTGAAAAAGCAAATTTGAGATATCATTTTCGGCATGAGTGAAGTAGAGCTTTGTGACAAGTGTATTGGCAAAGGCAGAATCATATCCTCTATATTTCTTGGGGTCATTCTCCCTGGGATGCTGGCCGCCTTGGTATTCTTAGCAGCTGCCATTCAGATCTTCTGGTGCGTGATGGGACCTTCAGCCTCCATGTCAGAGCTATGGGGCGGAATCCTGTTTATGCTGTTAATTGTAGGAATACCACTGGTTTACTTCTTTTTCCAATGGTTCTTCCTGACTCTTGGTAGACCTTTTTTGGGCGTCATCTGTCCCAGGTGCGAGGGCAAGGGGTGGGTAAAGCCAGCTAACTGAAAAGGGGCAGATAATTAAGTCAAGCCGCCTCCATCAACTGCTCAATCGTCCAAATATGATCGGTGATGCCTGCTTCCATCGCGGGCGTGCAGCCCTTCAAGGTGATGTGCGGCCTGCACAGATTGTACCAGCCGAAGTGGAGATTCACTGCTGCAACTAGGAACTCCAGCTTTTTGGAGAAAGCGTTAGTGAGCCGGGTGAACCGCCTCATCCCCATTCTCATGGTCAAGTTCTGGCGTTCCACATGGGAGGTCGAGATCAAGTCTTCATCGGGATCCCCGCAAATGCGTTCTTTGATGATGGCTGCGAGGCCCGATGGGGTGTACCGCTCCCTACCTTCCTCAGCCGCCTTGCTGAAGAGCTTGACGAGCTGAGCGAAGTTTACATCCGACCCGAACGTGTCCTCCACAGCCGAGATGTAGGCTTGGAATCCGTCGGTCGATAGCTGAGGCACGTTGTCAACCCGGTCGGCCAGGTCGGACATGAACTCGAAGGCCGTAGCGCCGTCCCGCTTGCCGACAGTCCAGGAGGGGACCAGCTTGGTTTCAGAATCCAGCGCCACGAAAACGAACTGGGAGCCGAACTCCTTGGGATGGCGGGGCCGCAGCTTCTTGTCCTTCGCGCCGACAAAGCACCAGATCTCATCGGCCTGGAGCAGGTTGCAGTGCAGGTTGCGCAGCAGCCGGTCGCAGACGGCGCGGGCCTTGCTCCCAGCCACCTTCAGCAGCCGCAGGATCGTGTCGCGGTGGATCCCGCACACACGCTCGGTGGAACGGATCGAATTGCCCTCGACCAGCATATGCAGGGCGATCTTGGCTTTAGCAAGGTCGATCCGCATCCCGTCCAGGGGATCGGGAGTCGGCTCGGTGAAGCGGCGGTTGCAGCGAGGGCACTTGAAGCGTTGCCGTCCTTTCCGGTCGGTTCCGTGTCGGTGGGCCATCAATCCGCATTCAGGGCAGGTATTTGCAGCCATCGGGGTTTTCCTGCGAGGTGCGATGGCTGCTACAATGTGGGTGTGATCCGGTAGCGAGCAATCGCACTGGTTACGGCCCGTCCGCAGTTGGCGCTGCTGGCGGGCCTTTTTGTTTCGGTTTCTCAGCCTCTCATGAGTTCCATTTTACCCGGTCGGTCTGACATTATCTCGTTGAAATGTCAGGGGTTGCGCATAGAATAGTGCGCATGAGAAGAAAAATTACGAAGCAAGAAGCAGCATCGGTCCTTGGGCGGCTCGGGGGGCTGAAGGGCGGCAAAGCTAGGATGGCCAAAATGAGCGATGAGGAAAAATCGAAACTGGGCAAGAAGGCCGCAGCCGCACGGTGGGAAAAACATCGGGAAGCGCAGAAAAACCGGCAAGGCACAGGTGATTTGTGGTAGAATCGCCGTGCATTTAGTAGCTGGGGTGGACGTGACGGAGAGGAGGGGATTCGAACCCCTGGTGGTTGCTGATCCTGGCTACCAACCGTCTCAGCTCCCACAGCCGACCCTCAATCGGCCCCGTTTGTCCGCTCCGGCACCTCTCCATGCTCTATATCCGACTAATCTCTTGCTTGCTCCCTCCTTTGTGCTTGTAGATGGAAGGACGGGTTCCCCTGCCTTGCTCAACTCTTTCCAAGATACCTTCAGCAGTGAATCGGGAAAGTATGTCGGCAACCGAATACCTGGCTCTTTTGGACGAAGCGTCCAACAATCTTTTCGACACCAGTTCTTCGCAGATATCTGGCGCTGTGAAAACGTCAGCCTGTCGCTGCACTGCATTGCGGACCTTTTCCTTAAGAGTTAGTCCCTCCTGTGGGGGTGGTGCAGCACTATATTTAGCCGTCTGGAGCCATTCAGCCAAGCCAATCAGATTCGTGTCAGAGGGGTGGCGGGCAAACTTCTCGTGTCTGTGGACGGCTGTGTTCAGGCTTGCCCTCAAATCGGATGACCTCAACCCCCCGCTCAACAATTCTTTGATCGCCTCGTTTCGGGTGGTCCATCCGCCTTTTTCCCGCAGGACGATATCAAGCGCATCCGGCAGCGTGGAGTCGCTGAAGCGGCCTTTAGCAATCGAACCCCGCAACGATTCCACCACTCCAGATCCCAGGCTTTCAATTACAGTCCCGGCGGTTTCCTCAATGGTTTCTATGGCCTTTGCCAATCGCGCCAGTTCCGACTGCTTCCTCTGCAACTCCTCCTGTGCGGCCTGAACTTGCCGCTTCAGTGTGGCCAAATCGACAGATGACAAGTCGCCAATCATAAGACTCCTCCTTCCTGGCAAATTGTTTGAATTAAAGGAATTAACCCGATTTCTCTTGACTTTATCTGTTCGGCAGGGTAGAATTTTCAAAGAACCTGTGGCTGGAGCGCGGGGAATTCGAACCCCCCGGCTCGGGTGCAAACCCCAAGCCGGGACTTTCCCGTCCGCGCCCCACAGAAGCCCAGACCGGGGGCCGCTGGCTGATCCAGGGCTGCCTGCTAGTAGTGCTGGACAATCGCCAGCAGCCTCCGGCTAGCTCCGCATGATATCTCATCCGAAACTGGAAGTCAAGAGAGAAATATCAAGCCATATCACAGCCTGCATAACACTAAGGGCTGACACTCTGTGATGATGATTGATATTTTAGATCCCGCGCTGTGGGGAAAAAGGGAGGGGGCCGAAGCCCCCGTTTCCTAGGAGATCAGCCGCCTTGCGGCCAGCAGCCGCCCAAGCAGCTGCCTATCGTCGAGCAGCCTGAGCCGCATGCGCCGCAGGCAGTGGGAGAGGGAGGAGACGTTGCGGTTCAGCAGCCGGGACAGCTCGACCAGCGTCAGGTGGCCCTGCTCCCCGACAAGCTGGGTAGCGACTGCGCGGGCCTCTGCAAAGATCCGCTCCCGCGACGGGCTGGCCAATTCTTCGGTGTCCACATCGTAGACGAGGCACACGGCCCGCAGGATGTCCTGATGGGTGACCGGCTTCGGAAGCCAGCTTTGAGCGGCCTTGACGACCGCTCGGACCACTTCATCGGTGGCGTGGCGGCATATTCCTTTGGGATTGGGCCAAAGGTCCGCGATATTGACACCCAGTGCGAGTTGCAGGCGAAGCAAGTGCTCCAGGCTGATCCTACAGCGCCCGCTCTCCATGACGCTGTATGTCCCCAGCGGGATCCCGGACCTTTGCGCCAGGGTCTTGACGGTCCAGCCCTTTTTCTGGCGAAGCTGGCGCAGCCGGGAGCAGACGTAGTCGTTCACAGGTCGGAAGGTCATAGCGCGTCCACCTCCCTCTGGATTTCCTGGATGCGCTTCATCAACTTGCCGTCCTTAAGGGCTTTCGCCCGGATCTCGAAGAGCGTCCGCCTGGACCGACCCACGAGCGGGGCGAGTTCGGACAGATGGAGCCAGGGCCGGGTGGAGACGATGACGACGGCGGCTGCCCGTGCCTGACGGACCTTCTTATGGCTCAAGCCGCCTTTGACAGCGCCAACGGGGACGCCGAAGCCTTCCGCGCAAGCCTCAATGACTTGCTCCAGGGTCGCGGGGCTTTCCTGCATGGCCCAACCGGCAATGTGTATTCGGAGGTTGATGGCGTCAACCCAGGGAAGGGTCTGGGCCACGGGGAACCAGAGCCGTTCCAGCGAGTCCGGCCCTAGCACCAGGTGGCAGCGCAGCAGGAAATCGACGCTGATGGGGTGCAGGCCGAGTTCCCGCCTCCGGTAGCTGTCGGGGTGGATCCCGATTTTTGCAGCCATGTCTTTGGCTGTCAGGCCGCGCTTGAGGCGCAGCAGTTCCAGACGCCTGCCGACGAAGGCAGAGGCAAGGCGTTCAATTGGTCTCATCATGGCTTTTCTCCTGGAATGGGGAAGGCCAGCCCAAGACAGGCTGGCCTTGTTGGGTGGGCTAGTCGCAGAAGATCCGTTGGCCGATGCTGGCCACGGCTCTTTCGAAGCGCATTTGGACAGACTTGACGAGTTCCGCCGGTTCGTCGCCTTCGAGACCCTGGCAGCAATGGATTGCAGCATACAAAGCGTGGCTGCAATCGGAGATTTCTTGCCACTCTTCATTGGTCAGGCAGACTTCGTATGGATGGGGAGGCTTCCCGTTGCCGGGTGGGGGAGACGGGTCGGATTGGGGTACACTTTTCGCAGGCATTGATCCCTCCTTTGGTAGGGGTTGGTGCTCAGGCTCGGCTGCTTGTGTCGTCAGGCAGTCGGGCCGCTCCGTTGATGAAACTGGCTGAAAATATCCCCGCAGGCGGGGAAGGTCAAAGGATGCTGCGGGGATCAAAATGGAGGGGTTTCGGGGCAAGCCGTTGGAGGGAAAGGGGTAGAGGGGGACCGGCTCTATTTCCCCCTCTGAATCAGGACACTACCAGCGTCAAGACTGCGAACTGCGAACTGTGAACCGCAAATCGCGCCTTTGCGTCTTTGTTCGCAAGCTCACGACCCCGCTTCGCTCGAAGGCGCGAAATCTCTCTCCTTGACCGCATTGCTGCGATTTCCCTATTATTTTATGTCGATGATCAAGACCGGAGTGGCTTGTGTCGTAGCGTGGCTGGTTCCAGGGGGCGGGCACTTTTTTTTGGGGAAATACGGACGGGGCGCCCTGTTTTTGGGTGTCATCCTGTTTCTCTTCGGCATGGGCCTGTTCCTGAAAGGCGAGCTCTACGGCTGGGAGCCCGGCTTTTTCGGGTTTTTGAAATTCGTCGCCGATGCTGCCATCGGATTGCCCTACATCATCGGACGCACTTTGGAATGGGGCCCCGGGGATATCCAGTCCCGGTTGTATGAATACGGCAACACCTACATTTATACTGCCGGATTGCTCAACATGCTGGTGATGGTGGATGTTTTTGATATCGCGCGGGGGAGAAAGCAGTGAACCACTTTTTGGGGCTCGTCCTGCTGGCGCTATGCATCTCCCTGGTCTTTGCAGCCATCAGCAAGGACACTCAGAAGGAGCGTGTGCGCTACTTTCTGGTGCTGATGGGCTACATGGTGATCGGGTCGCTGCTGGCCAGCTGGCTCATGTCCGCCATCCCCTGGTAGCCATCGCCGGTTCATCCCGGCCCCAATAGCCCATGTCCCGGCAGGTACTCAACTGGCTTCCGGCAACCGCAGTTGCCCTTTTGATCTTCTTGCTCTCCCACCAGAGCGAGCCTCCGGGTTCGGTCGTGACGGAATTCCTCTCAGATTGGATCCTTCATTTTGCTGCTTATGGAGTGCTGGGCGGCTGCCTGGTTTGGGGGGCGACCGATGGGCTGAGACGGCATCTGACCGGCAAGGCCGCATTGCTCATCCTCCTTGCCGCCATGCTCTATGGCGTCAGCGACGAGTGGCACCAGTCCTGGATTCCGGGGCGAACGGCCAGTGCGGGCGACTGGCTGGCTGATGCACTGGGCGCTTCGGCCAGCATCCTGAGCTGGCTCTTTTGTCAAGACAGCCTGCTGCGCCTGATGAAGGGAAGAAGAGACTAGCAGCGGAGACCGGGGACCGCAGACCGGAGACCGGCAGAACAGATAGCTGCAAGCGGGAGACCGGCCATTGCGAGTGTCCGAATCCTGCGCTGTTCTCCGATTTGCGGCTTCCTGCCTCCTTTTGCAATGGGTGCGGTAGCTGACGAGAACGAGGATGAAATGATGGGGCAGCCTCCCAGAGTCATCGATTCATATTCGCAGCGCCTTCAGGAACGGCCCTTCCAACCTCACCTGCTGCTGCCGAGCGGGCACATTCAGACGGTTTTCGCCTCGCAACGTCGGCGAACCTTTGCTTACGGGTGGACCAAGGCCGGTCGGGAAGAGGTTGAGATCGAAGGAGGGGTGCGGATAGAAGCGGTCAGCCTGCCGCAGCCCAATCCGGCCCCGGCCCTCATCGTGCTGCACGGCATGACCGGCTCCAGCCGGTCCGATTACATGAAGGCCTTTTCCCACAAAGCCTGGCGGCTGGGCTGGAGTTGCTTCTTGCCCAGCCTTTACAACACCAATTTCGACTTGAAGCACCCTGTAGTTTTCCATGCCGGCGCCAGCAGGCGAGTGCGTCTGGTGGTGGAAGGGCTGGTCGAAAGGCACCGCCTGGAACAGGTCTTCCTGGCCGGAGTCTCGATGGGCGCCAACCTGCTGCTCAAGATGCTGGGCGAATGGGCCGACCGTCCGCCTGCTTGGCTGGTCGCCTCAGCGGCGGCTTCGCCGCTATGCGACATGACGGTGAGTTGGCAACTGATGGAACGCCCCTCCAACCGCATCTACCAGATCTACTTCACCCGTCGCCTCAAAGGACTCGTCCTTGAGCGCGCTGAACACCTGGGGGCGTTCGTCGACTTGGACAAGGTCATGCAGGCTCGCACCATCCGCGAGTTCGATGAGCACTTCATCGTGCCCTTGGAAGGCTTTCGCGATCCTTTTCACTACTACGGATTGGGATCCTCCAGCCCCTTGATCGATCGTATCCGGGTACCCACCTTGATCCTGCATTCCAAAGATGACCCCTTCCTTCCCTGGGAGCCTTTGGCACGCCCCCAGGCCCAGTCCAACCCCAACCTGCTCATTCACCTCACCGAGAGGGGAGGTCACCTCGGGTTCTTGGAACGCACCCGGCGCGACATCGACCGCTGCTGGTTCGAAAACCGAGTGATGGAGTACTTCCAGGCGCTGGCTGAGAGCGGCTGAGAGCGGTTTTCCGGCGGCGTCCGTTTGGCTGGCGTCTGTCCAAAGTCCAAATTCCAATGTCCAAGGTTTTCAGAGAGCCGGATTTCGGACGACTTTGGACTGGGATCCACCATGCCTTTAGCCCGGGCTAGACTCAATGCTGCTTACTGGCGTTTTCACCTGCTTCAGCAAGTTGCCCGAAAGCCTTCAGCCTTTCGGGTTATTAGCCCAGTCCTTCAGGGCTGGGGACTGAGTGCACAAAGTAGATGCAAGCCCGTTTTTCAACGGGCTTTTTCTCTGGGCTTCAGCCTCGGCTCCGGCACACTCGGCGGGAGTTGGGCAGTTAGACCGGCTCTCCCTCCAGCAAGGGTCCGTGGCGGAAGAGCTCGATACGTTCTCTGTACCAGCCGGGGAATCCGTACTCTCGGGCCGAGTTGGCGATACGGTCGATATAGTCATCGGTGGCGGCTTCCACCGGACGTTCAGGGGAAATATAGCACAAGGCCGGACGAATGCCTCCGCTTTCGCATTCGACCAGGACGGCTTCCGGCCAATAGGTGTCCACCCAGCTTTGACCATACAGGGAGGCCAAGTCGATTGGGGAGGCCCGGCAGGCGATTCCGTAGACACAGTGGCGTGGGGAAGGGATCAGGTTGGCCAACGGTTGTATGCGGATGTCGTAGCCCCACAGCCGGGCGACTTCGACTTGCTCCGGGATGAGCCCGCCTTCGGCCAGCACCTCCAGGTTGATGAAGGAGCCGTAGAAAAAGACCCAGACCTTACGTGTGTGCATTCTCGATCGCATTCCTTTTTGCGCCAAGCCGCCAAGGCCGCCATGCAAGCACGAGGGTGCTGGAACCGCTGTTGCCTTCTATCCCTCTTCATCCCTACTTGGACTCGATTGCGCTCAACACGTCTCTCAGGTGAGAGTTGAATTCTTCAGGGCGTTCCATGTGAAGGTAATGGCCGACGCCTTGCATGGTCACCGCGTCGAAATCGGCGTACTTTTGATTGATCTCCACGGCGGTTTCCAAGCCGCCCTGCGACTGCCAGGGGAGGGCATTGATGCAGCGCACCGGC
>JANQFM010001066.1 GCA_028277865.1 Acidobacteriota bacterium | reverse complement strand
GCAGCGCTATCTGAGGGGCCTGAAACGCAAGTACGCTGCCCAGGCCCCTGACTTCATCGTCTGGGCCGAGGAACTGTGGAACTACAATTCCAAAGCCCGGACATCCGGCGGCAACCACGCCAGCTTGAGGCCCATCGTCGCCCGGACGGCCTTTTTGCTGTGGGGCGGAAACGAAACCGGCCTTGCTCGCGGCCGGACCGTTTCGCAAGTCCACAGCACCCTGGATGTCGTCCCCACCCTCTTGCGCGCAACGCGAATGCTGGACGAAAAAAAGGAGGCCATCCATCTTCCCGGCGCCATCCCCGAGCGGATCTTCCTCCCTTTCCCCGGCCGCATCGCCGACATTTGGGACTCAGAGCCGCCTGCGCCGATTTCTCAGGACAAATGAGGGGCAGTTGGCAGTTGGCAGTTGGCAGTTGGCAGTTGGGAGATTGTTGCCCAGAGCCCAGAAACGCGAGCGTTCTTGAGCAATTGACCACTTGAAATGATGCGCAAGCCTCCGCTTATTCCCCTCATCCTGGTAGCCGCCCTGGGCTTTGCCTTGGCGGGCGAAGCTGATCCGCTGCTGGATCTGGGGACATTTGTGTCCGAGGCGCCTGAAGCTCCGCTTCCCGAACGGATGCGCCTGGTCAGCTACAACCTGCACGGCCCGCCCACCAAGCGCATCCCGGAGATGATCGAGTTGCTTCAATCCCATCCGGCGCTCAAAGATGCCCCAATCCTCTCCCTGCAGGAGGTCAACCGGGATCACAGCGGATCGGGCAACAAGGACATGGCCCGGGAACTGGCCCAGGCCCTCAAGATGCATTTCGCCTACGCCGTGGAGATCGAACACGGCAAAGGGGGAGGGGTGAGGGGACTGGCCATCTTGAGCCGCTATCCGCTCAGCCAAGTGGAACGCGTCCAGCTGCCGGTCGAGGGTCCTGGGGGACGCCGTCGAATCGCTTTGGGCGCCACCGTCGAGCTGGGCCAAAAGCGCCTGCGAGTCTACAGCCTGCACCTGGAAACACGCATCTCGGCCAAAAAGCGGGTCTTGCAGCTGCAGGGATTGCTCGACAACGCCCGAAAATACTCGGACCTGCCCATCGCAGTGCTGGGCGATTTCAACACCTATGCCAGCGGCCATACCCGCCGAGTCTTCCAGCTGATGGAGGAAGACGGCTTCAGGTGCCCCCTCAAGGGGGACAAGAAGACCATTCAAAAAGCGTTCTTCGTCCGCCTCAAGCTCGACTGGATCTTCCTCAAGAACCTCACCCCGCTGGCCGCCGATGTGGAAGCCCAGATCGCCGTCTCCGATCACCGCCCCCTGTGGGTCGACATCGACACGGCCAGCCTGCCCTGATGGGTTTAAGGAGTAGCCAAGCCTGGCATCTCTCTTGCTTGGCTTTTCCTGCCGGTCAGCGTTATTCTGGCCGGCAAGCGGCTCTTCAGGCTACAATAACGAGGCAGCAGGAGAGCGAGCAATAGGTAGCGGGAAACAACGGCATGCAGAACTTTGCCGAAGCCGAACTATCGCAGGCTTGCCGTATCCTCTTCGAGACTGAATCGGCCTCCTCTCGGGATTTCTTGCGTTCCCTGAGCCTTGCCTGCCTGAAGAGCGCCTACCGGCGGCGTGCCCTGCAAGTCCATCCGGATCTTCAGGTCCAAAATGAGCACGTCCAGCAACACTATGGCCGGCTTTTTCAGGAGTTGACCGGAAGCTACCGGCTTCTCTGCCGCTACCTCAAGCAGAAGCCCCGATACAAGTCCGAAGGCTTCACCGCCGTCCGACCGCCGTCGGGCAATGGCACCAGGCCCGAAGGCGCAAAAGATCGTCCGCGCCCGCAAGCCGCAGAGACCGCAGATGGAACGGGCTCCCTCACTCCGGTGATCCGAGATTCTCTAAAAGTGCCTGCCTGGCAGATGCGCCTGGGTGAGTTCCTGTACTTTTCGGGGCAAATCAGTTGGAGGGCGCTCATTGACGCGCTGATGCGTCAGAGAAGGGAACGCCTCCGACTGGGAGACATCGCCAAACGCTGGGGTTGGCTGACCGAGGAGCGGATCGTTTCCTTGCTCGACGAGAGGCGTCCGGGCGAGCGAATCGGCGATTTGTTTGTACGCCTTCAACTGATGACGGAATTCAGGCTGGGGATGCTGCTTTGCCACCAGCGCCGACACTGCAAGCCCATCGGCAACTACTTTGTCGAATCCGGGCTGCTCAGCCCGGAAGCCATCCAATCAGGCCTCCTCCAACAAAACAGCCACAACCGCCGCTACGCACGAGTATAGAGTTGGCAGTTGGCAGTTGGCAGTTGGCAGTTGGCAGTTGGCAGTTGGCAGTTGGCAGTTGGCAGTTGGCAGTTGGCAGTTGGCAGTTGGCAGT
>JANQFM010000187.1 GCA_028277865.1 Acidobacteriota bacterium | reverse complement strand
CTTCAGCCCTTCGGGCCGTTAGGCCAGTCCTTCAGGGCTGGTGGCAAAGCTGATGAAAATCGATCCCAGCCCGTTTTGAACGGGCTTGTTCTTCAGGCTTCAGCCACTGCTCATGCGGGGAGGCGCGAATTCCGAGCGGCAGCCCGGGGGTTGGCTGAAGCCTGCGGCGTCAAGCCCGTTCAAACGGGCTGGCCCATTACAGGCTGGCTGCTAACCAGCCCTGAAAGGACTGGCCTAGCATCCCTTCGGGCATAAATGCCTTCCGGGAAACCCCGCTAAAGCGGGCTGCATACTCGCAGAAGCCATCAAGTCAAATGATTATGGGATTGTGGAGTCATTGGCGTGGGTGCAACAAACGAGTTGACCGATTATTGCGCTTGCTTTTTCTCGCGGCGCTGGCGGGAAGCGGTTCGGAGGCAGTGGCCCAGTCGGGAGCCCGGGTCCGGTTCGTCGATGTCACGCAGCAGAGCGGCATCCGGTTTCAGCACCCATCAGCGCCTGAAAAGAAATACATCGTCGAGTCGATGAGCGGCGGTGTCCTGCTGTTCGATTTTGACGACGACGGCTGGCTGGACATCTATTTCGTCAATTCGCTGACCGTCCAAAGCGCCTCCCAGCCCCAAGCGCTCAAAAGCCATCTCTATCGCAACCTGCATGACGGCACTTTCGACGAGGTCGCCGAATCAGCCGGCGTGGCTGCACCGGGTTGGGGGATGGGCGGTTGCGTGGCCGACTACGACGCAGACGGGATGCTCGACTTCTACATCACTTCATTCGGCCCCAACCGGCTTTACCGAAACAAGGGAAGAAGCGTTTTTGAAGACGTGGCGCCCGGGCTGGGCTTGGACGATCCCCGCTACTCGTCCGGCTGCGGCTTTGCCGACTACGACAACGACGGCGACCTGGATCTGTTCGTGGCCAACTACGTGGGCTTTCGGCTCGACGACTTGCCCGAATTCGGCAAGGGGCGGTTTTGCCGCTATCAGGGAATCCCTGTCCAATGCGGCCCCAGAGGTCTGCCGGGTGCTGCCGACGCACTGTTTCGCCAAGAACCCGGCGGACGTTTCTCCGAGGTTTCGAAAGAGGCGGGGGTAGCCGATCCGCAAGGCCGCTATGGCCTGGGGGTCGCCTGGACCGACCTCGATCAGGACGGATGGCCCGACCTTTTCGTCGCCAACGACGCCGGACCCAACTTCCTGTATCGAAACAAGGCAGACGGCACATTCGAGGAGATCGGCTATCTGTCAGGGACGGCCCTGGGTGATGACGGAAGGGAGCAGGGATCGATGGGAGTCGCGGTGGGAGATTACAACCGCGACGGCTGGCTGGATCTGTACGTCACCAATTTCTCGCGCGAGCACAACGCCCTTTACCGGCGCGACGCCCAGCTTCTATTCACCGACGTCGCCTCGCCGGCCGGAACCTCCTCAGCCAGTTTGGCCCTGGTCGGCTGGGGAACCGGATTCATCGATTTCGACAACGACGGCTGGCTGGACATCCTGGCTGTCAACGGGCATGTCTACCCGCAAGTGGAAGGGACGTCGGCGGGGACCAGCTACGCTCAGCCCATCCTGGCCTATCGAAACAATGCCGACGGAATCTTCTCCGAAGTCTCTGCGCAATTGGGCCAGCCGCTCACGAAGCCGGGTGTCAGCCGAGGCGCCGCCTTTGGCGATCTGGACAACGACGGAGACCTGGATGTGGTCGTCACTGATCTCGACGGCGCTGCCCGGGTGCTTCGAAACGAGGGCGGCAATGCCGCCAATTGGCTGAGGGTCAGACTGCGAGGAAAGGGCGGCAACCGCTTTGCCCTGGGCGCCCAGGTCCGCGTCCAATGCGGCGGACTCCTGCAGCTGGCGGAAGTCCGCTCCGGCTCCAGCTATCTGTCCCAGGATGATTTTAGGCTCCACTTCGGCATGGGCAAGTGCCGGCAGGCCGAATCTGTTCAAGTGCGATGGCCTGCAGGCGGCGCCAGCCGCCTGGAAAATGTGCCTGTGAACCAGGAAGTGCTCATTTTGCAGGAGAAGGTTTCGCGCCAAGACGCCAAGACGCAAGAGCCACAATGATGAAAGCCGGTTTTTTTCTTCCCTTTGCGTTGTTTGCGTCGTGGCGCGAAATTCCGCAAATTGCCCGTGGTATGATCCGTCGCACTTCGGCAGGAACTTGAATCGAGATGGAGGGGCTGTGGCGAAACTGGGCAGCTTCGATTGGGTCATCATTCTCGTCTACTTCCTTTTGGTCTTCGGAGTGGCCTACTGGGCGACCCGCCGTGAAAAATCGACACGGGAAACTTCGGCGGGCTATTTTCTGGCCGGCCGCAATGTCGGCTGGTTCATCATCGGTGCTTCGCTTTTCGCCTCCAACATCGGTTCCGAACATCTGGTGGGCCTGGCCGGAACCGGCGCCGCCAGCGGGGTGGCGGTGGGGCAGTTCGAAATCCTGGCTTCGCTCATCCTGCTCATCCTGGGATGGGTCTTCGTCCCCTTCTACCTCAGAAGCGGCGTCTTCACCATGCCGGAATTCCTGGAACGCCGCTACTCTTCCGGCGCACGCTGGTATCTGGCCATCATTTCCATCGTGGGCTACGTCCTGACCAAGATCTCGGTCACCATTGCAGCCGGCGGAATCGTCTTCGAGGCCTTGATGGGTATCGATTTCTGGGTCGGCGCTTTGGTGGTGGTGGCCGCAACCGGCGTCTACACCGTCTTGGGCGGGCTGCGGGCGGTGCTATACACCGACATGCTGCAGATGTTCGTCCTGGTTTCCGGATCGGCGGCCGTCCTTTTCATCGGGCTGGGGGAATTAGGGGGCTGGCCTGCTCTTTACCAGACAGCCGGCAGCAGTTTCTTCGACATGTGGAAACCCATTTCCGATCCGGCCTTTCCCTGGACCGGCATCCTCTTCGGGGCTCCCATCCTGGGTGTCTGGTACTGGTGTACAGACCAGTTCATCGTACAAAGGGTGCTTTCGGCAGGAAATCAGCAGCAGGCGCGGCGCGGAACCATCTTCGGCGGCTTTCTCAAGGTGTTGCCGCTTTTTATTTTCGTCCTTCCCGGAGTCGTCGCCTACAGCCTGGCCCAGCAGGGACGGCTCGAGTTGGCCGAACCGGATCACGCTCTGCCGACCTTGATCGGAACCCTTCTCCCGGTTGGATTCAAAGGCCTGGTGGTGGCCGGGCTCTTGGCCGCCTTGATGAGTTCGCTGTCTTCGGTCTTCAACTCTTGCTCGACCTTGATCACCTGGGACATCTACAAAAAGCTGCATCCCGAAGCACCCGATCGAAGGCTGGTGGTGGTGGGGCAGGTCTCGACCGTCGTCCTGGTTTTGTTCGGCCTGGCCTGGATCCCCATGATTAAGCTGATTTCAGGACAGCTCTACCAATACCTGCAGAGCGTCCAGGCCTATATCTCGCCTCCCATAGCGGCGGTCTTCCTGGTGGGCCTGTTTTGGAGGCGGGCCAATGCCAGAGGGGCCATGGCCTCTCTTCTGGTCGGCTTCGTGCTGGGCATGGGGCGATTGGTGGCGGAATTGAACAAGGACTCCCTGACGGGTTGGCTGCACAGCTACGCGGACATCAATTTCCTGCACTTCGCCGTGCTGTTGTTCGTCGTCTGTACGGCGGTGCTGATCGTCGTCAGCCTGACCGCCCCGCGCCTCGGCGATGCTCAGTTGGCCGGCCTGACCTACGCCACGACGTCCGCGCCTGCAAGGGAATCCCCCGATCCGGGGCGGCGCAGGGATCTGCTTTTGAGCCTTCTCCTGGCCGCGTTGGTGGGGCTGGTCTGGCTCTATTTCAGCGGCTGAAGGCTGCACAGGCTGGATGCCGACACGACCCCATTTGATCATGCAACGAATCGGAATCGATCTGGGGGGGACGAAAATCGAGGGAATCCTCTTGGGCGAGGATTCCGAAGTGGTGGTCCGCCGCAGAATCCCCACCTTGCAGGAAGAGGGATACGAAGCGATTGTCGGACGCATCTCCGGCCTGATCCGTGATCTTCAGAAGGCGTCGACCGGCGGCTGCAGAATCGGCATCTGCACACCCGGATCGATTTCGCCGCGTAGCGGATTCCTGCGCAACAGCAATACGGTGTGCCTGAACGGGATGCCCTTCAAGGACGATCTTGAGGCCTCTTTGGGCGTTGAGGTCAAAATGGAAAACGACGCCAATTGCTTTGCCCTGGCAGAAGCCCATTTCGGAGCGGCCCGCGGCTTTCAAAATGTCTTCGGAGTCATCATGGGCACCGGGGTGGGAGGCGGCATCGTGCTCGACGGCAAAGTCCATCAAGGGCGCCTTCTCATCGGTGGCGAATGGGGCCACAGCACTCTGCATCCCCAAGGCAACCTCTGTTTTTGCGGTCGCAGGGGCTGTGTCGAGACCTATTTGAGCGGCCCGGCTTTGCAGCGCCGCTGGAACGAGTTGACCGCAGAAAGGCTGGGCCTTCCCGAAATCGTGTCGCGCCTCGATTCGGGGCTCGCCACGGGGGCTGCCCGCCGCTGGAAAGCAGAGTTCCTGACCAACTTTGGCCTGGCACTTTCAAACGTCATCAACATCCTCGACCCTGATGCCGTCGTCTTGGGAGGAGGAGTCTCCAATATCCGCTTCCTTTACGACGAAGGGTTGAGGGAGGTGCACCGAAACGTTTTCAGCGACTTTGCCGACACACCGATCCTGCGGCACCAGTTGGGTGATTCATCAGGCGTCTTCGGTGCCGCCTGCCTGGGTCACGGCTTAAGAGAAGAGGCGGGGCAGGATGTCAGTGAATGAGTGGGCTTGGTGGCAGAAGGGGATCGTTTACCAGATCTACCCGATGTCGTTTCAGGACAGCGATCAAGACGGCTACGGCGACCTGCAGGGCATCATCGACCGCCTGGACTACCTGCAAAGCCTCAACGTCGATGCCCTGTGGCTTTCTCCCGTCTATCCGTCGCCCCTGCACGACAACGGATACGATGTGGCCGACTATTGCGGCATCCACCCGCTTTTCGGCGACCTTGAAACGTTCGACAGGCTTTTGGAAGAGGTCCATGCGGCAGGGATGAAACTGCTCATGGACCTGGTTCCCAACCATACCTCGGACGAGCATCACTGGTTTTTGGAAAGCCGTTCCAGCCGCGACAATCCCAAGCGCGACTGGTACATCTGGCACGATCCGGGACCGGAGGGCGGCCCTCCCAACAACTGGCTGAGCCATTTCGGCGGCCCCGCCTGGACCTTGGACGAAGCCAGCGGCCAGTACTACCTGCATCAGTTCGACACCCATCAGCCCGAGCTGAACTACCGCCATCCGGACGTCCTGCCGGCCATGCAGGAGGTGATGCGCTTTTGGCTCGACAGGGGAGTGGACGGCTTTCGAGTCGACGTGATCTACCGGATGGTCAAGGACGAACTCTTCCGGGACGAGCCTGCCAACCCCGATTGGGACGGAATCTTCCCCTTCCAAAGCCTGATCCACTGCCGCACCCAGGATCTGGCGGGCACCCAGAAACTGGTCGCCCAGTTCCGCAAGGTGGTGGACGAGTATTCGGACCGGGTCATGGTGGGTGAGGTTTACCTTCCGTTGGACCGGCTGGTCAGATACTACGGGCGCGATCTGTCCGGGTGCCATCTCCCCTTCAATTTTCACCTCCTGCTTTGCGAATGGAAAGCCTCAGCCGTGCGGCGACTGGTCGAAGAATACGAATCTCTCCTGCCGCCCGGCGGGTGGCCCAATTGGGTGGCCAGCAACCACGACCGGCCCCGATCGGCTACCCGAGTAACGCCTCGCCAGGCCCGGGTTTCCAACATGCTGCTGCTCACGCTCAGGGGAACGCCGACTGTCTATTACGCCGAGGAGCTGGGGCACGAGAGCGTGGACATCCCTGCCGACGTGGTCCGCGACCCCATCTCGCTCAACCTGCCCGAATTGGCCAACTCCATGGGAAGGGACCAAGCCCGTACGCCCATGCCCTGGGACGGGACTTGCCAAGCCGGCTTCACCCGATCGGCCGAGGGGCCCTGGCTTCCGCTGACGCCCGATTACGAAACCATCAATGTTGCCGCCCAGCAAGAGCGTGCCGATTCCCACCTCAACCTGTTCCGGGCCTTGACGCGGCTCAGGCGGCAGGCGCCCGCCTTGAGCGTTGGCGATTATTCGTCGCTGGACACGCCTTATGAAGAGGTATTCGCCTTTCTTCGCACCCATCCGGGCAGCGACTCCTACCTGATCTGCCTCAACTTCGGACCCAGGGATTTGCAGCTGGACGTGAGCTGTTGCGGCGCCAGGGCTGAGATTGCGGTCTCGTCCTCGATGAAGCGCAGGGGCGTCGTCGATCTTTCCGGCCTTGATCTGGCCGGCGCCGAAGGATTGCTTCTGCGATTGTGCGGCCCCGTCGAAAAACCTGATCTTCAGTGAAAGGAGTCCGGCCTTGAATCTGCACTCCATCGACGTCGCTTGCGTCATCGCCTACTTTATGGTCGTCCTGGCCATCGGACTCTATTTCGCCCGCCGCAGGGCCGGAACGGAAGAGTATTTTCTGGCCGGGCGCCGTCTGGGCTGGATGCCCATCGGATTTTCTCTTTTTGCTTCCAACATCTCCGGATCGACCCTGATCGGGCTTTGCGGCGCCGCCTATGTCACCGGGATCTCGGTCTCCAACTACGAATGGATGGCGGCGGTGGTGCTGGTCTTCTTCGCGATTTTCTTTGCGCCCTACTACATCGGATCCAAGGTCTACACCATGCCCGAGTTTCTGGAACGGCGCTACCAGCCGGCGGTTCGCTACTACTTCTCGCTGCTGACCATCGTGAGCAACGTCTTCGTCGATGTGGCGGGCTCCCTTTACGGTGGAGCCTTGGTCGTCTCTGTCCTGTTTCCCGAGGTGCCCTTGGTGGCATCGGCTCTGGTGCTGGCCTTGGTGGCCGGGCTTTATACGGCGGCCGGAGGGCTCTCGGCGGTTGTCTACACCGACACCATCCAGGCGGTGATCATCTTGATCGGCACCACTGCCATCACCTTCATCGCCCTGGGCGAAGTCGGATCCTGGCAGGCCGTCGTGGACGCGACTCCTTCAGAAATGCTCAGCGTAGTTCGCCCCTACGACGATCCGACACTGCCCTGGACCGGCCTCCTCACCGGCGTCCCCATCCTGGGATTCTATTTCTGGTGCACCAACCAGTTCATCGTTCAAAGGGTGTTGGGCGCCCGCGATCTCAGGCACGCGCGCTGGGGCGCCCTGTTCGCCGGCCTTCTCAAGCTGCCGGTGCTCTTCGTCATGGTCTTCCCCGGACTGATGGCACGCCAGATCTTTCCGGGGCTCGAAAACGGGGATACAGTCTTCCCGACCTTGATCGGACTTCTTCCCGTGGGACTCAAGGGCATCATGCTGGCCGGACTGGTGGCCGCCATCATGTCCAGTGTCGACTCGACCCTCAATTCGGCTTCGACCCTGGTCACCATGGATTTCATCAAGAAGTTCCGGCCCCGCACAACGGATGAGGCCTTGGCCTGGATGGGGCGCGGCATAACGGTTGCCATCATGATCGTCAGCGCGGCCTGGACCCCGGCGGTGGCCCGCTGGGAAGGCTTGTTCACCTACCTGCAGACCGTCATCTCCTATATCTTCCCTCCCGTGGTGGCGCTGTTCATCGTGGGACTTTTCTGGCGGCGGGCCAACGGCAAGGGAGGCTTTGCGGGCCTGATCGCCGGGCATTCAGTGGCCATTCTCTTCCTGATCACCGAACCCGACATCCATTTCCTCAACATCGCCGGCATCCTCTTCGCCATTTCCTGCACAACCGTCGTGATCGTCAGCCTGCTCAGCAGCCCGCCCTCCGATGAGCAGATTGACCAGTACGTCTATTCGCGCTCCAAGGTGCAGGCCATGACCGCCGACCTGCCCCCCCTTCCCTGGTACCAGGACTACCGCTATCTGGCGGCTGGCTTGATGGCGCTGACAGCCTGGCTGGTTGTTGCCAACTGGTGATGCAAGCACACCCGTTCCAGGATGAGCATCTCGATCCAGCCGATCTCAACCGAAAACTTGGATACTGGTCTAATTCAGTGTTGCCCTTTGCAAGTGGAACAGGGAACAAGGAACACGGAACAGGGAAGAAAAGGAAGATGCAGGTATTCTCGGCCTTCCGGCCCTCTTCCGTGTTCCATGTTCCCTGTTCCGTGTTCCATCCAAATGGCAGCAACACAGGAATAGACCACTGCCACCACTGCCCTATTTCGAAGATGGGCTTCGGAAGGAATTGAAAAGCTCGGGGCGACCCCGCAATTGACTGTAGTCCTGATTCTTGATCTTGATCCAACTGGTTTGCCTGCTGTTGCTTCGGTAGGGGCTGAGCTTGGGCTTGGCGACGATCCCCTCCAAGTCGTGCTGGCAGCCGAGTTGAAACAGCCTGTTGCCCTGCTCTTCGATGTGGTCCAGGTAAATCAGCAGGGAAGCAGGCGCGGGCAGGATCTCTTTGAGGAGGGCCTTGCGCTCCAGCAAGGGAAGCGGGCGCAGATCCCGTCCATTGAGCCAGAGCAGGTCGAAGGCGCAATAGCAGGGTTGTTGGCGCCGGAATAAGAGTGGATAGAAGAGCGAGCGCCCTTGATCGTCCAGGCACACCAGTTCGCCGTCCAGGACAGCGTTGTCGACTTGCAGGTGTTGGGCGAACCAGCGCCGAAGGGCCTCGAAGCCTGCAAAAGTATTCTTGTTGCGCGACACCAGCTGGCAGCGCCCCTCCTCCAGGTAGGCCAGCGCCCGGAAGCCGTCGAACTTGACTTCAAAGAGCCAGTCGGGGTGATCGAAGGCTTCCTTTTGGCGCTTCAGGCGCATGGGAGTCAGGCGGGGAAGCATATTCATGCAAGCATATCCAGGCCGGGCTCAAAATGGAGGACGCCAGGGGTGCCAAAAAACAAGGCAAACTAGGGCCGGAAGGACGGGTGCCGCGGGGATCTCACGCAGAGACGCAGAGAGGCAGAGGCGCGGAGAAGACTCTCTGAATCTCTTCTGCCTCCCTCTGCGGCTCTGCGCCTCTGCGTGAAATCTCCTGAACCCGGCTGGGCATCCTTGCATCGTCTTGAGTTAAACTGATGGACATGAACGCGCGACCCCTCAAAACCGTCCTGGGCCTATGCCTGCTGGCTGTGAGCGCCACGGCTTGGGGCCAATTCAAGAAAACCTACCTGCCGCCGCCTTTGCGGGTCTTCATCCCCTTCCCCAGCGCCTGGAAATCCATGCTGGAGACCCTCAAGGACGCCACCCAGGCATCCATCGCCGAGGAAGACCGGGTCAGCGGACGGATCGTCACCGATTTTTACGACTACATCGACGGCCCGCTGACGGACAGCCATATCAACAAGATCGGGGACCGCCCGGCCCTTCGGGACGGGAACTGGGTCAAGGCCCGCTATCGCTACGAGATCGAAGTCCAATTGATCGCCGAAAAAGAGACTCTGGTCACAGTCTACGTGGGCATCCAGGCCCTCAAGCGCGAGTACCTGGGTGAAGAGAGCTGGGTGGATATCCGCTCCAACGGACGCCTGGAAAGCGAATTGCTGACAGCCTACGGCAAGCGCCTGTTCGGCGAGCAGTTCGCATTGGAGCAGCCCAAAAAAGGCTTCTGGCAGCGCGACCCCTCGCGTGAAGTGGAGGTCAAGGAACGAATGCCGACCGTAGCCGCACCGGAACGGCCGCCCCGATAGCTTCGGCACATCAAGCCCGAAATGACTCAAGAGACGATCGACATCCTGGATCCGGCCCTCTGGTACTCGCTGCTGGCCTTTTTGATCTTGATTATGCTGGCTTCCTGCTGGATGGCCCTGCGAGCCTATTCCCGACGGCGTCGACGGCAAGGCGACGACCCTCAAGAGCCTCAGCCGGCCTTGCAGGCCACTGCGGCAGATGTGGGCTCCATCTTCAAGGCGCTGCTGCTGTGCGCAGTTCTGTCGGCTCTCTTTTTGACCGGCTTGCTGCTGACCCCCTTTTCCTTTCTGGAAAACTTCGTCAATACCGAATCCTGGAAGATGAAACCGCTGCGCCTGACCTATCTGACCCTGCAGCGGCTGGAGGCGGGATTCGTCCTGGAAGGAGAGCTGTACAACCAGACGGAGGAGCCCATAGAGGCGCTGACAGGCGTGGTCAAGATTTGGGGAGTCGACGACCAGTTGCTGGACGAGGCGCCGCTGCAAGTCGAACCCATGCCTTTGCCGGCTTTGCAGACGGGGCGATTCAAGGTTCGCTATGAGGAGGAGCCGGTGCTGCTTCACGGGTACCAGATCGTGTTCCTGGATGCCGAAGGCAACCCGATTCCTCACACCCAGGGCTTCGACGTCCCCGACGACGAAGACCCGCAAGCCCCGCCCGCACCCAGCAGCGACCCGCAGTCCTGAGATTTCACGCAGAGGCGCAGAGACGCAGAGAGAGCCGGAAGAGAAGGGCAGAGTGGCCTCTTCTCCCCCCTCATCTTTCTCCTCTGCGGCTCTGCGCCTCCGCGTGAAGCTTCTGGAAACCGCCGACACCGCATCGGCATCCCAGTTGTGCGTAGACCGAACATGCAAGGACGCTTTTCACTTCCCCCCCGCATTCAGCAGCTCCTCCATCTCAAGCCTTTCCTGAGACCTTACAAGAAGCCCTTGATCATCGGCAGCCTGACGGTCCTGCTCACCAACGCCACGGCCATCCTTGGACCCTGGATCCTGCGGGCCGGAATCGACCATTTGACACAGGAGATCCGACTTCAGCTGATCGTCCTTTACGCCTCGCTGATCGTCGCCGCCAGCCTGGTCGAGGGAGTCTTCCGCTACGGTATGCGGCGTATTCTGATCGGCGTCTCGCGACGGGTGGAGTACGACCTGCGAAATGCCATCTTCGGTCATCTGCAAACGCTCTCCCGCTCCTTTTTCCAGAAGCACTCCACCGGCGACATCATGGCGCGTTCCACCAACGACTTGAACGCCGTACGGATGGTCTTGGGGCCGGCCATCATGTACTCGCTGAACACCCTCTTCAATACCGTCCTGGTCATCTCGGTGCTGCTGAGCCTCAATTGGCGATTGGCCCTATTGGTGCTGATTCCGCTCACCGGGGTCTCGATCGCCGTGCAATACTTCGGAAAGCGCATCCATCAGCGCTTCGAGAAGATCCAGGCCCAGTTTTCAGACCTCACCACGCTGGTGCAGGAAAACCTGGCCGGCGTCCGGGTGGTCAAGGCCTACAACCAGGAGGCGGCTTTTGTCGACCGCTTCAGGCAGGCCAACCAGGACTACCTGAGCAAGAACCTCTCCCTCATCCGCCTGGAAAGCTCTTTCGACCCCCTTCTGGGGCTCCTGTTGGGCTTGTCGACATTGATCCTGCTCTGGTTCGGAGGGCGCCTGGTGGTTCAGGACGTCATCAGTTTGGGCGACTTCGTGGCCTTCATCGCCTACATCGGCATGCTCTACTGGCCCGTGATCGCCCTGGGGTGGGTGATCAATATCTTCGAACGGGGTGCAGCTTCGATGGGTCGTCTCAACCAGATCCTGCACAGCCGCCCCGACGTGGACGACAGCCAGGCCCGGCCCATCGGTTCGATTCGGGGCGAGATCGAAGTGAAGGGGCTGACTTTCGCCTATAACGGGACTCCTGTCCTGCGGGACGTCTCCTTCCGGGTCCAGGCGGGCCAGACCCTTGCCGTAGTGGGGCGCACCGGCAGCGGGAAGACCACGCTGGCCAGCCTGCTCTGCCGGCTTTACCCGGTCCCGGAAGGGAAAATCCGCATCGACGGCAACGATATCAACCACATCCCGCTGGACACTTTGCGCTCCAGCATCGGATATGCGCCTCAGGAGCCCTTCCTTTTTTCGGAGTCCATCCGCGACAACATCGCCTATGGGCGTCCCCGGGCGGCGCAGCCCAAGATCGAGGAAGTGGCCGATGTCAGCAACATCCGTCCCGACATCGAGGATTTCCCATCCGGCTACGACACCTTCGTCGGAGAGCGAGGCATCACCTTGTCGGGAGGGCAAAAGCAACGCATCTCCATCAGCCGGGCCTTGTTGGTGGATCCCCGCATCCTGATCCTGGACGACACCTTGTCGGCGGTGGACACCCAGACCGAAGACCGCATCCTGCAGCGGCTGGCCCAGGAGTTGGCGGGCCGCACGGCCGTCCTGATTTCCCACCGGGTCTCCACCGTCCAGGGCGCCGACCAGATCCTGGTGCTGGACAAGGGACAGGTGGTGGAGAAGGGAACCCACTCCCAACTGCTCGATCAGGGCGGATACTACGCGGGGCTTTACGAAAAGCAGCTGCTGCAGGAAGAACTGGAACGGCAATGAGCGACTTTCACGAAGAAGAGGCTCTGGGCAAGATCTACGATTCGCGTTTGGCGAGGCGGATGTTTGCCTACTTGAAGCCCTATGGCTGGGCAGTGGCCGGGTCGGTGACGCTGCTCTTGCTGGTTTCGGGGCTGCAGGTGGCCGGTCCCTTCATCATCAAGGTCGCCATCGACGATTATGTCGCTGTGGGCGATTACCAAGGCCTGAACTCTGTCTCGGCATTGTTCCTGGGCGTCCTGCTGGCCAACTTTGTGGCCTATTACCTGCAAAACTACCTGATGGACTGGACCGGGCAGAAAGTGATGTTCGACCTGCGCATGCAGATCTTCGAGCACGTCCAGAAGCTGCATCTGAGCTACTTCGACCGCAACCCTGTAGGACGCATCATGACCCGCGTCACCACCGACGTCGATTCCCTCAACGAGCTCTTCACCCAGGGTGCGGTCTCCATCTTCGGCGACATCTTCGCCCTGGGCGGCATCGTCATCGCCATGCTGTTGATCAATTGGAAGCTGGCCCTGGTCAGCTTCGCCGTCATCCCGCTGCTGGCCCTGATAACGGCCATCTTCAGGGTCAAGGTGCGCGAAGTGTTCCGCCGGGTCCGCACCTATGTGGCCAAGATCAACTCCTACTTGCAGGAAAACGTCACCGGCATGGCCATTGCCCAGGTCTTCGGCCAGAAGGAACGCCAGTTCGAGCGATTCCGGCAGCGCAACCAGGAGCACCGCGACGCCTTCTTGGACACCATCCGCTACTACGCCTGGTTTTATCCGGCCGTCAATTTCATCGGCGCCCTGGCTGTGGCGCTGATCCTCTGGTATGGCGGCCTCAAGGTACTGGAAGGCACCTTGACGCTGGGTGCAGTGGTGGCCTTTATCCAGTACGCCGACCGCTTTTACCGGCCCATCAGCGACCTGAGCGAGAAGTTCGGCATCCTGCAAAGCGCCATGGCCAGTTCGGAGCGGATCTTCAAGCTGCTCGATACGCCCCCTGAGATCGTGGCGCCCGCCTCGCCGCATCGCCAGAAGGTCCAGGGGGAGATCGAATTCGACGACGTCTCGTTTGCCTACAAGCCGGATACGCCGGTTTTGAAAAATGTCTCGTTCCGGATCCGTCCCGGCGAGAAGGTGGCCATCGTGGGCGCTACGGGAGCCGGCAAGTCGACCATCATCAGCCTGTTGGGCCGCTTTTACGACATCGGCAGCGGCCAGATCCGCATCGACGGAACCCAAGTCCGCCATTGGGATCTGGACGCGCTGCGCCAATCGATGGCCATCGTGCTTCAGGACGTCTTTTTGTTCACCGGGACCATTGAAGACAACATCCGCCT
>JANQFM010000177.1 GCA_028277865.1 Acidobacteriota bacterium | reverse complement strand
AAGACTCTCACTCATACTTGAGGGCAGCGCCAGGGTCTATGCGAAGGGCCCGGCAGGCAGGGATGAAGCACGCCAGTAAACCTGTGATGGTGAGCAGCCCAGACACCTCAAGGAAGACAATCGGTTCCAGGGGGCTCACCTCGTACAGAAGCGGTGAAAGGAAGCGGATCACGGGCAGTGCTGCGGCGAGACCGAGGGCCAGCCCTGTCACGATCAGCAGCAGCCCCCGTCCGAGGCATAAAGTCAAGATCTGACGGGGGTGCGCACCCAGCGCCATCCGCAAGCCGAGTTCTCGTGTCCGGCGGCTGACGAACATCTCCACGATGCCGTATAGGCCCGCGGTCGCAACGGCCAAGGAGATCACGCTCAAGACACCAAGCAGCCAGGCGTTGAACCTGCGGTCTGAGGTCGATTCATGGACGAGCTGTTCCAGTGGCATTGCCCGGGCGACCGGAAGCCCCCTGTCGACCGCCCGAACCGTCCGCTCAAGGCCGGAAAGCAGCCGAAGCGGATCGCCGTCGCTCCTGATCAGGAACTGCCCGTCTGCAAAGCTTGTGCTTTGGAGATAGGGAATGTAGATCTCGCTGGCCGGCTCGATGTCCAGGCCGCGGCGGCGCACGTCCCCAACCACTCCGACCACCGTCAGCCAGCCCTCGCCGGAGGGCTGGAAAGTGAGCCGCTTGCCGACGGGATCCTGGTTGGGCCAGAGCTGCCGGGAAAGGGACTCATTCAAGATGACAACTTGGTGGCCTTCGGTGCTGTCCTGGCTCGTGAAGGTCCGGCCTGCCAAAAGGGGAATGCCCAATATCCGAAAGAAATCCTCGCTGACTGGGTTGACCAGCACGCCTGTCATCTGCTCGGCCCCCTCGGCATAGACACCGGATCCCAGCAGCCCTCGCAGAGGCACCGAGCCGGTTGCCGCGAGCTCGATGCCAGGCATGCTTTGAATTGCCTCAAGAATGCTCTGCACCTTGACCTGGAACGGGAAAAGGATTCCTGGCTGGTCTTGAGCGAGCCTGTATTGAAAGGGAACCTCGAATACCATGACATTTTCAGTCTGGTATCCGGGATCGACGGCCTGCAGCCGCAAGAAGGAATGAACCAGCAGCCCGCCGCCGCAAAGCAAGACCAGAGTCAGGGCCACTTGGCCGATCACGAAGCCCTGCAGAAGCCACCGGCGACGCCCTGTCAGGACAACTGCGCCTTGACGAAGCGACTCTCCCAGGTTCTTGCTTGAAAAATAGAGTGCCGGCACAAGGGCACAAAGGGCGCCCAAAAAGGTGCTGGTCAGGATGACGAAGGCCAGCGTCTCGAAACGCAGCCCCACTTCGGCGAGCCGCGGAATGGCCGGATTGCCAAAGGCCACCAGCGTGCGCGTGCCGTACTCCGCCGCCAGCATGCCGATCAAGCCCGCCGGAAAGGAGATCAGCAGCCCCCTCAAGAGCAAAAAACGGGTCAGCCGCCAGCGGCCTGCGCCCAGAGCCTGCAGGACCATCATTTCGTCTTCCTTGCCGGCCAAATGGGACATGAACAAAGTGATGGTGTTGACGCAGCAGATGGCCAGCACAAAGGCTACGGCAACAGAGAAAATCAGCA